>NZ_JBBNGE010000021.1:0-53832 GCF_040095255.1 Segatella sinensis
GGAATATGTACAATAAAAGAATTTTGGTCGTTTTACAAGTAAATTCTCACGAAACCCTATAGGTTGCGGATTTGAGGCTTTATAATTTTATTCTTCTATAGACAAACTCTCTAATCAGATTCCTTTCCTTTTTAGAAACACCAAATACATATAATAGGATAGATGTACTTACTGCGGAAACCAGAAACGACAAGATGAGTCTGATCAACTTATTTATATCCAGAAACTCTACCCCATATACCATCAGGACTGTCATTCCTAAGATGATGATACCAGGAAAAGCCAATCTCGCAAGATAAGTCTTAAACGTAAAGGATGGAACGCATGATCTCAACATGAACAATCTGATGATGTGAGCCAAAATGCAGAGACCTATCATGGTGAAAAACAGAAAATAGGGCGGAAAACCCAACAAGAAGAGACACCAGTTGAAGGGTAAGCACAAGATAGTTATGCTTTCTACATACATAGTGTATTTACGGATATTACCGGTTGCCTGTATAATAGTAGTGATAGGATTATGCAATGCCAGAAACAGGGTGTAAACCGCATAGAGTCGGGCATACAAAATCATCGTAGCAGTACAGTTCCCCAACCAGAGAGTAAGTAAAGTCTCAGCCTCAAAGATGAAGGGAATGATAACCATCGCCAGCAAATAGAGTATCGCCTTGCTGTTTGCATAGAATAGCTGATCTAGATATCCATTTTCCTGTGACGAATATGATTTGATCATGGCAGGCCGAAATGCAACCACAATACAATTCGTCAGCGTATTGATAGCATTGTATATTTGATTGGCAATACCAAAGGCTGCATTGATTAACGGACCGAAGAATACGTTAAGGATAACAGAACTACCCTGTGTCATACCTACACCTGCCAATGCACCATAAAAAGACCAGCCCGAAAATGAAAAGAGTTCTTTATAAAGCACTTTTTCCCTTACAATGGCATATTGGCATTCAGCATATTTTCTCCTTGCTATTGTCATATAGATAATCATCACGACAAGTGACTCTATCATCAATGCTGCTCCATAATATACTAGATTATCATTACCGGTTCTCCCCAAGCCATAAGCTATGAGAAGTTTTACGATACAATCGAAGGTTGATACCAAAGCATAATAGCCCATATTTTCATGGGCAAAGATGGCTCCGATGAATGGTATCTGGAGTAGTGTGAATATGAAGGAGAATAAGGAAAACTGCAAGAGTAGCAGTGCAGCTTCCATACGACTCTGTGGAATGGTGAGTAGAGTAGAAACCAGCCATGGTCCCACTATCTCAAAGAGAAGAATGAAGCAGACTGACATCAAGAGGCAGATATTCAGGCTCACCGAGAAAATCTCTTGCAACCGTTCCGTTTCTCTTTTGCCTATGGCATAAGAATAGAAGCGTTGGGTTGACAGTGCAAGAACGCTACTGATACAGGTACTTGCCGTTACAACTCCTGCGATGGCATTGAATATACCATAGTCTTCTGTTCCCAATCCTGCCAATACGAGACGAACAGTATAGAGATTGACAAAGGTGAGCACAAGCATTCTAGCGAATAGAACCAGAGTGTTGGTGGCTATTCGCTTAGAATTGTTGGATATGTCTTTGTGTCTTTCTGACATGATTTATTCCATTTCTCCAAAAATAATCTTTCTTGTTGAATAAATTGAGATAATTAAGAAAACCAAAACGGTCATTCCGAGAACAAACAGCATTCTCTTAGGTCCTGCCGGCTTCAATGGCACAGATGCACTCTGCAGGGTAGTAAAGGCTGGAGTCTGCATCAGAAGTTTTGCCTGAGCCTGCTGCACCTGAGCCTGAAGACTCGTGTATGTGTTGTAAAGCAACTGCATCTCATTCTCCATATCGTTGGCTTTCAGGCGGTAACTTTCCAATACCACATCCTGGTTGGCATCTGAATAACTGCCATATTGCTGTCTGATGCGCTCATATTTTGACTTGGCATCACTGCTCAACTTCTTGTAGTACTCTAAGTCTTTCTTTGCTTTCTTTGTACGATAGTCGGTGATGAAATCCTGAAGCTTCGCCTGAACCGTATCAGCAAGGGTTGCACATATCAGAGGATCCTGATCTTCTACGGAGATAGAAATCACATAGTTCTTCTTATCAATATTACACTTGATATTATCCATCATCAGCTTGACAATCTCATCCTGTTGCTTGGTTAATAGAAAAGGATTTGCCTTCTTGCTCTTTACCACTGTTGTATCTGGTTCAGCAAACCATTTTCTTACAGTTTGAATTCCTGTCATCCACCAAGGATATTTATGATGATTGGCAAGGTAATCATAATAGGTAGTATTGATACTTCCATCCTTAGATTTCACCTTGACATCAAACATACCGACCATAAAGTCGTTGGATTCTATCAGCTCAGGGTAGAGTTCCGGGAAAATGGCATCTCCGTTTGCAGAGTTTCCTCCTATATCGAAGCCGAATGAAGAGGCAATATCACCTAATGAACTCGAACTGAAGCTTGATATTTCCGGAGCCAATTTTGCCGTACTTGTATAATACCTTGGCACACAGAGGATGAGCAGGCAAGAAAGTACGAAGGTGACAGGAAGAGCGATAAGATACTGTTTCTTATGCTTCTTCATCTCCTTGGCTATTGCCAACACATCTATTTGTTTGAGATGTTCTTCTTTATTTTCCATTGTTTATCTTGTTTACAAAAAACTTACTAATCTAATTCTTATATCTTATATAATGTAACGCATGTATTGTAGAATTATTGTATTTTGGCGTATTTTATCTTTCCAAACCAGGTTTATAGCCCGACTTTTCGTAAGGAATGTTAAAGTAACTGCAAAAACTACAATAAAATGAGTGTTTATGCAGTTTTATAGATAAAACATTGATATGAAGAAAGTTTTCTGTTTAGTTTCGCTTTGCCTCCTCACCGTAGCGTGTCCGCAATCAGTGATGGCACAATATTGTTGGCAGGAAGATGCGGAACCTACAAAATTAAGACTCGATAGTGCCCTGGAATACCGAATAGATATGCAGGCTACTTTTTCAAAGGGCAAAACACCACTTTGGCTCAATGCCAATCGGTATGGTTTAAGTTCTCTGAAAGAGGCGAATGCCTATCTGAGAGGTAGTTTGATACGACCTCTATCCACAGATAATCAGCGCAGATGGGGAGTAGGTTATGGTGTAGATTTGGTATTGCCCACTCATTTTACCAGCAGGTTTATTGTGCAGCAGGCTTTTGCGGAAGTAAGATGGCTGCATGGTGTGCTCAGCGTGGGTGCTAAAGAATATCCGATGGAATTGAAGAACCAGACGCTTTCCAGTGGTAGCCAGACGCTGGGCATTAACGCTCGACCTGTACCGCAGGTAAGATTAGCCTTGCCGGAATATTGGACGCTACCTATTCTTAATCATTGGGTTCAACTCAAGGGACATATAGCTTTTGGTAAATTCACCGATGAAAACTGGCAGCATGATTTCACCCAGCGCAAATCCAAGTATTCGGAAGGTGTGCTCTATCATAGCAAGGCTGGCTATCTGCGAATTGGAAACGATGCCGCATTCTGCCCTTTGAGTGTAGAATTGGGCTTGGAAATGGCAGCACAGTTTGGTGGCAAGCCATACACCTATGATGGAAATGGCGGACTCAAATGCAAGGCTACAGAAGGTGGATTAAAGGGAATGTGGCATGCTTTTATTCCTGGCGGACAAGATGATGGTGAAGGTCAGTATGCCAATATTGCCGGCAACCAGTTGGGGTCTTGGCTCATGCGCATCAACTATAATGCTGATACCTGGAAGTTGGGCATTTATGCAGATCATTTCTTCGAGGATGACAGTCAGATGTTTATGCTTGATTATAATGGTTATGGCGAAGGAAAGGAGTGGCAGAGCAAGAAAAGCCATCGCTTCTTTATGTATTCCCTCCAGGACATGATGCTGGGTGCGGAACTGAATATCAAATATGGCAGATGGATTCGTAATATTGTATTGGAGTATATCCATACCAAATATCAGAGTGGACCATATAACCATGATCATACAGTGAATATTCCTGATCATTTGGCTGGAATGGACAATTATTACAATCATAGTAACTATACTGGCTGGCAGCATTGGGGACAGGTAATGGGTAATCCGCTCTATCGTTCGCCAATCTATAATACCGATGGCAAGATTGAGGTGAAGGATAACCGTTTCATCGCCTATCACCTGGGATTCGATGGTCAGCCTTCCGATAAATTCGGCTATCGTGTACTCGCCTCCTATCAGAAGGGATGGGGAACCTATGTCCTGCCATTTACCAAGAAGCATCATAATGTAAGCTTCATGGCAGAAGGCAGCTACCACTTCTTGAGAAGATATACGGTAAAGGCTGCTTACGGAATGGATTTCGGCAGTACAGAGATGTTGGGACACAATAGAGGATTCCAGATTACCCTGACAAGACAAGGTATCGTCAAGTTCTAACTTTATGAAAGAGAAAAGATAATGAAAAGAATAATATATTTGATAGCAGCTATCTGTTTGGTAGTGAATTCCTGTACCATCGAGACGAGCGATAATGGAGATTTTGATGGATTCTGGCATCTGGAACGGGTAGATACGTTGGCTACGGGCAACTATCTCGACCTTTCCAGGGAACGAGTTTTCTGGGGAGTGCAGCATAAGCTGATATCTTGTGCCAGTATTACCGCCACGAATATGTACAGCTTCCGTGGCTATTATTTCCGATTCGAACAGACTGGTGACAGTCTGATCCTGCATTCGCCTTACAAGAACAACTGGCATCAGGATCATGGAGAAAATGGTGGTGATATTCCTGCAACCGTTGTGAATGACAGCATCAGAAGCTACGGCATCAACAATCTGCGAGAAGCTTTCTACAAAGAGAAGCTCAAGGGCGATAAAATGATGCTCCGCTCTAAGATGTTGAGGCTATACTTCACCAAATTCTAAAAACAAATTCGTAATTCAATTCTCCTTTCACACTCATTAATACTTTCTGATTATCAGAAGCTTAATGGTGAAAGGAGTTTTGTCCGATTATACGAGAAAGGAAAAGACTGGATAAGTTGGTGCACAGCAGTTGGTTTTCGCTTGCACAACACGTGTTGTGCAAGCGCATATCAGCTGTTATGCAAGCGCACAACAGCTGTTGTGCGGCTGGAGATATTAACTTTCCCGAAAACAGATATTAATCTTTCCGGCAACTTCTCCTATATGTTCCGACAACTTCCGTTGCTTTTTACGATTGATTATTACGCTTGCTAATGGTACAAGAACCTATTCCTTCTGCATCTTTCGTTAGGTTTGCAAGTGAACTAGAAGTATCTAAAGCTCCAAATACTACTTTGTCAGCTATGTTGATGATATATTTGTTTCTCACTCGTGCACTTTGCTTGGAGTTGCGGGGAAGATGGGAGAGGGAGAGAACGAGGGCTTCGTCGCTGTTGATGGCTGATTGCATTTCGACAGGTAGTTCCTTATACATTTTTCTGGCCAACACAATGATGATAGGGATGTGCCGTTTCAGGAGAAGTTGCAGTACGTCCTTTTCCAGTTTTGTCTGAAATCCGCTGATGATGCAGGAATCTTTAGGCACGCTTGTTGCCCAGTCGAAACTTTTTAGGATGTCTCGGCTTGTGGTCTTGCTGGAACAGAGAAACGCTGTCTTTGGACGTTTCAGCAAGTCTAGGTTTCCTATATGGGATAGTATCTCTGGCATATAAAGATTTTATATCTATAACGATGCAAAAATACGAATAATTCTCTGAAAATCAAAGAAAACAATAACCTTTTTGCAGATTTGTCTGGAAATATTTGGTATTTTGAAAACTTCTGTGTATTTTTGCACAAAATAAATATTTAAAACAGATTGTCATGGAACCAAAATTAGGAGATATGATGAAGGTAAATCCTTCTTTGACAGGTTTGACAGACTGGATTGAGGGCCAGGTTATTGATGTAGAGCACAATCCTTTTATGGGATTGGTTATTTCCATCAAGGATAATTTGGGCAGAATATTCTTTGGACAGTCTAAATATTTTAAGATAGCATAATGTTTGCATTATTGATGTAACTAATAAATAAGTAAATAAGATAAGAAAGGAGTAAATTATGAAGAAAAAGAAATTAAAAGTATTCGTTCTTCCTATTGAGGAGTTTGAAAAGAAATATCCTGTTAGCTATTCGATAGTAGTACCAGGAATTCCTGAGGGACATGTGGCAAAGGTAGTTTCTGTACGCCCTTGCTAGATTTCTATAATTCTGAAGGATAAAACAATTGAATGAAAATTCCCTGTTGCCGATACTTGCCAAGTAGCATCAGCAACAGGGAGTCTTCGTCTTATTCCTCGTCCTTGTTCAGCTCATCGCCCATACGATACTTAATGTCGTAGTTGATGATGAAGTCGAGCTCTTCTTCTGTAAAGCCGTAATGCTTCGCCAGAAGCTTATCGATTTCGTCGATGATGGGTTTGGATTTGCTGATATGATATTCATAAATATCCCCATTTGCCCTGCTATCATATCTCGTTATTCTATTCTCTTTGTATGACACAGATATAATATCTTTTTCAAGGTGTTCAACTTCCTTGATAGACACAGGATACTCATTGATGTGCCAACTTCCAAAGTGCCAACAATCAGATATAGTCGAGTAAAATACATAAAATAGAGATGAATTTAAAATTTGGAAGACTTGATTTGAGTATTTGCATTCACAATAAACCATCTTATATGATTTTACGGGTGTTAAGTATGGGATAAAATTAAAGGGGAAAATCCAATACGTTTCTCCATAATCCTTATAATATAATTGTACCCCATCACTTGATATAACACTATTGATATCTTTTTTCTTTGAATGAAGCTTTTTCCAAATATTTTTATGTAATCCACTTCCTATTTTAGGAATCAAATGCTCTCTGCCCGTATCAATAATAGCTTGTTCAAATTTTAAAGTTTTGAATAGGGTTGCACTATTATTGGTTCTTAAATACTTGGTCGTAAACACATTTGTTTTGTTTGAATTCGAAAAGTGACAAATAGAGACACGTTGTGAAACACCTTCAAACAGCGATCTTGGTCTTATCGCATGATTTGTGATGTATATTGTATTATATTGATTGATAACATACATTCTTAATAATTCATAGTCACGTATTGATGTAAGACTCATTGGCACAATGAGACTACATCTTGAAGCTTGTGCAATTAAATTATAGAATCTTTCAATGCAATATGCATATAAGTTAGAATATCTATTTTTATATCCCTCTAAAGAGTAATAAATCTTTCTTGTTTCCACATATGGTGGATTGCCAATGATAACATCAAAGCCACCATTGCTATGCATGATATGATAATATTCCGCCAGCCAATGGAAAGGCTGGTGGCTGGAGAGCCATTCTTCATACGAAATGCTGGCATCCGATACCATTGAAGAAAAAAGCTTATGATTCAGCAAGTCATTAAGTTCTGAAAGCTTTGCCTTGAGCTGCATTTTAGACTCCTTAAACTCGCTTGCCTCCTCCTGCGAAGTAAGCTGAAGGTCCTTGAACTGTTCGTAGGCACGAGCCACAACCTCCATCTCCAATTCTACCTTGTCCTTGAATTCCTGCTTGGCAAACATGTCGCCATAATTCAAGTCATTATCCAATTCTTTTTCCGTAGCATATCCCACCAAAGTGTTGCCGCAACGAATGTTGAAGTCGATATCCGGTAACGGATCCAGACCGAGATTATCGAGTCTTGGATTTACTTCCACTACCGCCACCATTTTCAGGAACAGGCGGAGCTTGGCAATCTCTACAGCCTCTTCCATGATATCTACGCCATAGAGGTTGCGGAGAATGATACTCTTATAGATAAAGTACTGAATGTTACTGCGATACTTCTTACTAATCTCTTCAAGTTCAGCAACGAATAACTTCTCGTTCTTTTGGTGGAACTCCTCCATGCGGGTGATGCAGATCTCATACAACGGTTCCAGGATATTCATAGCTGCAAACAGGAAGGCGCCACTGCCGCAGGTAGGGTCAAGGATAGAAACGTGCTGCATGGCATGATAGAAATGCTCTACCAAGAGATGATCTTCCGTATGTAACAATAAATCGTATGTAAACTGACGGATATCGAGATTATAGGTGATGAAATCGTTGATTTCGTGAATCTCGCCAACAGTAATCTTCTGCAGCAAATCATCGCAACGCTGGAATCGCTCGATGGTTTCTCGCCATATCTCCGTAGGCAGATTGAATGGCTCTGGAGTGCGCTCGTTCCAATGACTTCTGCGCTCCAGAAGTTGAGGCTGGGTGGTATCCACACCTTCTGCTATCTCGCCCGGGATGAGCGAGAGCCAATCTGCAGTATATCCGTGCTTCACGGCATCATAGATGTATTTGTCGCCGCTCTGCTGCAAGGTTTGCCAGATGTATCCCTTTTCCTTGAAATCCTTCTCAGAGGTGGTCTTCTTTACGCTGTCGAAAAGGAAGGGCAGGATGCAGTTCTTGCCTATGTATTCCGTAATGTCTTCCTTGGTGTAGTAGGCTCCCATCTGGGCACGGTCGTTGATGTATTGCTCAAAAATGTAGCCCAGCACGTCGGGGTTGATGTCTTTTCCCGATGCCGTGATGCGGGTATCCAGATGCCAGCGCCATTTATCGAAGAAATCGAAGAGGTGAAGGAATGCCTCGTCATCGATGTCAATATCCTTAAACATCTTTTCGATGTCGTGAAAATCGAACATGCCTCCGTTCAGATAGGGTATGCGGCCATATTTGCTGAGAAATGCCTCGTTACGCTGGTGCCCATTCAGTCCTTCATGGAAGAGGTGTATCAGGAAACCCTTGTAGAATGACTGAAAGAATTCGTTCTCGCCACGCTCTCGCTGCACCATGCTGAGCTTGTCGCGCAGATAGTTCTCGTTCATATCCAGGAAACCTTTCTTCTGGATAAAATAACAGAACATAAGGCGGTTGAGCATCACGGATGCATACCATTGCTTCTCCTTATTCTTCTTGTCGTCGGCTATCTCGTCGTTGATGCCTGTGATATATTTCACAAACTGGGTATGCTCTTTCTTGAATCCTGCGTAGAAATCCTTGGTTATCTTCTCTGAATTCACCATGAAGGCTCCCTGGATGCGCTGCTTCACATCCATGATGGTGGTGTCTTCGTTAAGATCGAAGCTCAGGTCGGGAATTTTGGTGTAAAGAAACTCTGCCTGGGCAACGCTGGCATACTCGATGGTTACGATGTCGCGCTTTTCCACTTTGTTTACCGGGGCAACCCACTGGTGATGGAAGCCCTGCTGCTCTATGTAGATGCAGATGTAATCGTGGGCTTGCTGGCGTAGCTTGATGTCTATCTTCTTGCAGGTAGAGGCTGTCGGTATCTTCTCTACCAGGCAGGTAAGTATCTGGAAACCATTGCGCTCGGCAATGGCCTCCATCTCGTAGTCTATGTCGTCGATATGGGGCACTAGGATATCGGTCATGCCCTTGGGGTTGTTCCATCCCATTTCTGTGACGAACAGTTCTTGGAAACTGGCTTCCTGTATATATTGATTGAATTCTTTTCTTGTCATGTCTTGAATTATTATGAATGTGATTCACTCCATCTCAAACCCATCGAACAGATGATTTTAGGCTCTTTGTTGGAGTTGGTATCTTCGTCGATGATGCAGAGTTGGTTATTTTTGCGCATGTCGAACACATACTCCACCAGGTCGTCGTTGCTTACGTTGTTCTGTCGCATCATTCTGCCTAGATTAAACTTAGCGGTTTCCTGGAGCGGATAGTTGTAGATGTCGTTGATGGCATATTTCAGCTCTTCCTTGTTCTCATCGGAGAAGAAGAGATCTACAGGCTTTTCGTAATATCGCTCCAATCGCTGGATGATCTTGTAGCGGGTACTGAATCTGCTGCCCAGAATGCCGCCCACATGCGTGTTCTCGTCGCCGATGTTGTCTATGGCTTTCTTTACCAGGTCGTAATGATGGTCGGCTGGTTCCACATTCGGCTCGTCGGCATCGCATTCCATGGCCTGGAGGATGCGCTTCTGCGACTGGCTCACGATTTCGCCTTTGCTGTTGTACCAGGAGAGCACATCGAATCCGCTGCGTGTCTGGGCGTAGGTGATAACGCCATCGTTCAGCCTGTCAGTAGTAGCCTTGGTGGCATTGATCATGTTGCTCAGGTGTGGGATGATACGTTTCAGTTCGGGTTTGGCATCGGTGGCATTCTTCCATATCTGGTATGCCTGTGAAGCCAGATCCACATCGTTGTCGTCCACATCGTCGAGCGAGCCGCTTTTTTCATTATACATATCTCGCAGGTTTTGCTCGTTGCCCTCGAAGAACACCTCGTCGCTTCCCACTACGTTGGCAGCCTCGTTGATGCGGTCGTTCAGGCGCTTGCGCAGCTTGATAACCTGTTCTACACCATCGGCAGGGAAGAAGGAATAACAGACGATGTGGTCGCTCTGCTGTCCGATACGGTCCACACGTCCGGCTCTCTGAATGAGTCGGATAATCGCCCATGGCAGGTCGTAGTTGATGATGATATGCGCATCCTGCAGGTTCTGACCTTCGCTCAATACATCGGTGGCGATGAGGATTCGGCTCTGCTGGTCGGCAGGATAGCTCTTCTCGTTGCTTACTGGTGAGAAATGCTCCACGATGCTGGTGGTGTTCTTGCTGTCGCCCGTAGCGATGTCTATCTGCTCCACATTCTTCTTGCGGAGTTGGCGGCAGAGATACTTGGCGGTGTCGGAATACTGGGTGAAGAGCACGATCTTATCTTTCGGATAGGTCTCTGTTACGAGCTTGTACAGTTCGTTGAGTTTCTGGTCTTCCTTCGTTTTCCATTGTCCGCAGAGCTGAATCATCTTGATGATGCATTGGCAATCCTTCTTGAGATTCTGCTTGAGTGTTCGCTTGAAGTACTTGCTGTTGAGCCAGTTTACATTATTCTTCTGCATCAGCAGTTCATAGTGTTTCTTGGCTTTCTGCTCGTAGTATTCCATTTCGGTAGGGATGATGAGGTCATCGCTGTCCTGGTTATCATCATCCGTATCAAACATTCCGTTGGCATCTTCATCTTCCACGAAATCATCGGGTAGGGAGTTCTCGTCGCCGATGGGCAGATTGAGCTTGTTATCGATGGCATAGAGGAAGATGGCGTTGCGCAGGATGTGGCGCTTCAGAGTGAGCAGGAAGGCGAAACCGCTGCTGTCCATTCGCTTGAAGAAGGTGCTCTTGCTGAATCCCATGATGCGCTGACCTGCTTTCGAGAGGTTCTCGATGAGCTGTTTCTCGGCTCGGGATGCTTCTTCTGCCTTGGCTTCATTCAGATATTTGGTAAGCCCATAGCGTGGCAGCAGCAGTTCTTCCATCATCGCTACCATTTTTTCTGAATAGAGGCGGCTATACTGGTCGCCCTGTTGTGTCTTGAACTTCAGGGCTTTCGGTATGCGGTCGGGGAAGTACGACTTGCTTCCATCCGGGAACTGCAGGTATTTCCGACCATTGCTCTCGTCGGTTAAGGCAAAGTTATCCTTAATGAAGGTGCGGGTGCGGCGAACCAGGAAGAGCTTCATCAGTTCGCTCCAATCATCTGTCTTATCGCTTTGTTCAAACGACTTGATGCTGCGGATGTGGATGTCGCTATGCTTGCGTTGAAACTCTCGTTCGCCGCCCAGACTTTGGATGTAAGCTTCTGGACGGATGCCAAGGTCCTGGTCGTCGCTCAGGAAAAGCTTCAGCTGGTTGGCCAGGTCGGAGAAATCCTTGTTATATGGAGTAGCGGTAAGCAGCAGGGTTTTGCAATCCAGTTTATGAATCAATTCCTGGATGTTGTGATATCGCTTTCCGCTGCTGTTGCGCAAGTTATGGCTTTCGTCTACGATAATCAGTCGGTAGTTCCAGGTGTTCTCCACATCAATGGGTTTCTGCATCGAGACGATGTCTGCTTTGAGATCGTATTTCTGCTTGTATTTTGCCCACATGTCCTGCAGGTTGGCTGGACAGATGATGAGGGTGCTGCTGGCGTAGGTCATCTCGTAGATTTTGGCGATGGCGCAGGCGGTGATGGTCTTTCCCAAACCCACCACATCGCCTATCATGGCTCCGTTTTGCTTGTCGTTGTTAAGATGCTTGGCTGCAATCTTCACCGCATTCTGCTGGAAATCGAAAAGGGTGTTGCGGAATTCGGGCGGAAGCGTAAACTCCTTGATGCCCGAACGTGCTTCCTGACTGAGATGATACACCGTCTTGAGATAAATATAATAAGGTGGAATATCTTCTTCGCCTGCCCAACTGTTGTCGATGGTATCTATCAGTTCGCTGGTGATGTCGATGCAGAACTTGTCGTTCCATCTTGCATCAAACCATTCTGACAGTTTTTCAGCGCTGTCGCTATCGGCAAACTCTGCATTCAGCTCTCCCTGTCGGGTTAATCCGGAGTAGGTGAGGTTACTGCTACCCATGATGGCCTGGATGGGGTTGAAGTTGTCGTCTGGTCGGTATGCGAGATAGAGTTTGGCATGCAAGGGCTCTCGAAGATAGAGCCTGACGCATACTTTCTCTTCCTTCATCTGCGCGGAGATTCGGCGGAGTGTCCATTCATCGTTTTTCGATGGGAGTCCCAGCAGGAGCTGCTTCTTGAAGTCTCGGGCAATGGCTATTCTGCATTTCTGCACATACTCGGAATCGGGCAGTTGTTTCTTACCGGAATAGAGACTTCGGACGAGGTCTTCATCAGGTCGGTGCATGCCTATAAGGAGTCGGCAGGTGCGGAATATGCGGTCATTCTGTTCATATACGAAATCACCGGATAGCTGGTCAACCTCATTGACAATAAGGTTCCAGCCGCGCAGGTTGAAGTAACCTACGCAGAAGTCAACGCGCTTTACGCCCACGTTGGAAATAATGCCCTGGAGCCCATCGGTGAATTTGGTTTCCAGGTTGTCATAGATACGAGCCATGTGATTGCTGTTTATAGGGTACAACAATCTCTAGCAGTTTCAATCTTTAGATTTGTTTGCATAATTGGTAGGAGCTTTAAATCTTGTTACTGAAATCTGTAAATTCTCAAAATGTCTTTTTCTAGGGGAAATAAAAAGAGCGTACCCGTCATCTCGTTGTATTCCTAAACAAGGCTGCTCCTACCACAGATGGCCCAACTACGAAATACAAGAGATGAGGGTACGCCATATCATGGCGCACCGTCTCATACTGTACGTTCGTAGTTTGAATTTTGCTTTGGTAGGAGCTATTCTGTTTAGAACTTCCAGTCGAATCGATACGAATCTAATCGTTAACCCACGAAAATAGAGCAGGTTTGGCATTTGCCTCGCCATACTTGGGCACAAAGGTACAACAAAATCTTGGATTGACAAAAAAATAATCTCATTTTTCTTCCTTTTTCCTCTGCGTTTTCCAAATAAAAGTGTTTTTTTTTCTAATGAAATTTTATTTATGCTATTTAATTGTTAACACGTAGATCATCAGATGAGGGGGTAAATGAATAAAAAAATCGCCCTGAAAGGTGAAGCATTAATTATGCTTGTTCCTTTCAGAGCGATTAAAATATTAAAGTATGATCTTATTTTTAGCCTATATTACAAGATCTTGTGATACAAGGCGATGATATCCTCCTTAGAAACCTCGCGAGGGTTACCTGGAGTACATACATCGGTGAATGCCTGCTCAGCAAGGGCAGGGATATCAGCCTCTGTGATGCCCAATTCGCTGAGATGCTGTGGGATACCTACCAACTTAGACAACTCCTCGATAGCATTGCATGCTGCCTCTGCTGCCTCCTGATCGGTCATACCATCCTTATAAACACCAACAACCTTGGCAATCTGTACATACTTAGGAACACTTACCTCCATATTGAAACGCATCACGGTAGGAAGCAGGATAGCACAAGCTACTCCGTGAGGAACGTCATGAAGGGCACTCATAGGGTGAGCCATACCATGGTCAACGCCCAAACCAACATTAGAGAATGCCATACCGGCAATATACTGAGCTACAGCCATACCGTTGCGTCCCTCTGGATTGGTAGGATCATTCACAGCGATAGGCAGGTACTTATGAATCATCTCGATAGCCTTGAGCTCGAACATATCACTCATCTCCCAAGCAGCCTTGGTAATCAAGCCCTCGATAGCGTGAGTCATCGCATCCATACCAGTAGCTGCAGTGAGACCCTTTGGTAAAGAGTACATCAGCTCTGCATCTACGATAGCAACGGCAGGAATATCGTTAGGATCCACGCATACCATCTTCTGCTGGCGCTTCTCGTCGATAATCACATAGTTGATGGTTGTCTCTGCTGCGGTACCAGCAGTAGTAGGAAGAGCTACGATAGGCAAGCACTTGTTCTTGGTAGGAGCAACACCCTCCAGAGAAACGATGTCGGCAAACTCTGGGTTGGTAACAACCACGCCGATACCCTTTGCTGTATCCATAGAACTGCCACCACCGATAGCGATGATGAAGTCTGCCTCAGCATTCTTGCAAGCCTCAATACCTGCAGTAACATTAGAAACAGTTGGGTTTGGCTTTACGTCATCAAATACCTCGTAAGCGATGTCAGCCCCGTCCAATACGTCGAGTACCATCTTGGCAACGCCAAATTTCATCAAGCCCTTGTCTGTTACAACCAAAGCTTTTTTCCAACCACGACTAGCGATTACTGCAGGAAGCTCCTTGCGGGCACCTGGACCGAAATAGGAAACTTCATTAAGAATGAATCTGTTTACCATAAATGTCTTTGTTTAAGATTGAATTTATTAATTAATAATATATTTAGTATATCTATATTGCCATTAGATTGTTTATATGCGACAAAGATACAGCTTTTCTGTGATTCCGCCAAGTTTTTCGTGCAAAAAATCATCGGGTAGGGCAAAGATTAAAGGCTTATCTCAAAAAATCGGGTATTTTCTCGCTTTTTCTCTTCTACTATTTTGCTCTTTCAAAATAAAAGCGTAACTTTGCAAAGAATATAATTAGAAACTATAACATCAACTTATGAAGAAAACTTATTTATTACTTTTAACCGGACTCATTTGCTCATCAGCATGGGCAGATGGCACTTTAGGAGGCTACTTCTACAATCAGCAGGCTGCGCCTACGGGGTGGGAGTGGCAAAGTCCTGATTCCGTAGCTGTCAACAAGCAGCAGCCACATGCTTGGTTCTTCTCGTTCCGCAATGTCGAAGAGGCGAGAAAGGTTTTACCAGAGAACAGTTCTTACTGGAAATCTCTCGATGGATTATGGAAGTTCCATTGGGCTCCAAATCCTGATAAGCGGCCTAAGGATTTCTACCGTACAGACTATGATGTCTCTCAGTGGGACGATATCAAGGTGCCTATGAACTGGAATTTGGCTGGACTGCAGAAAGATGAAAACAACAAGTATGGAGATCCGCTCTATTCTAACCAGCGTGTCATCTTCCAGCACTCCTGGCAGCCGATGAACGACTGGAAGGGTGGAGTGATGCGTACACCTCCTGCCAACTGGATGACCTATCGCAACCGCAATGAGGTGGGGTCTTATCGCAGAACTTTCTCTGTACCTGCAGATTGGAAAGGTCAGCAGATCTATCTCAACTTCGATGGTGTAGATTCATTCTTCTACCTATATATAAATGGTAAGTATGTGGGATTCTCCAAGAACTCACGCAACCTGGCTGAATTCGACATTACACCTTATCTTAATAAGGAGGGTGAGGAGAATACGGTAGCAGTAGAGGTTTATCGCCATTCAGACGGTTCTTTCCTGGAGAGTCAGGATATGTTCCGCTTGCCTGGTATCTTCCGCACCGTGGCTTTGGTTGCCAAGCCACAGGTTCAGGTAAGAGACATCAAGGCTATTCCTGACTTGGATGAAACCTACAGCCATGCCACCTTGCATATCTCTGCCCAGTTGCAGAACCTTTCCAAGAAGGCCATCAAGGGTTATACCTTGCAGTATTCACTCTATGCCAACCGTCTCTATTCCGACGACAATGATCTGATGGAAGGCGTTACAGCTTCTACTCCTCTCGTAGGAAAACTGAATTCCAAGGGCGAAATTGTTCTGGAAACTACGCTCGATGCTGCCAACAAGGTGAAGCTCTGGAGTGCAGAAGCTCCTTACCGTTATACATTGGTAGGAGAATTGAAGGATGCCAAGGGCAGAACGGTTCAGACCTTCTCTACCATCGTTGGCTTCAGAAAGGTGGAAATCAAGGAGACTCCTGCCGAGAAGGATGAGTTCGGATTGGCTGGAAGATATTACTATCTCAACGGACAGCCTATCAAGCTGAAGGGTGTCAACCGTCATGAAAACAATACGCTGTTAGGTCATACTGCTACCCGTGAGCAGATGGAGAACGAAATCTTCCTGATGAAGCGTGGCAATATCAACCATGTGCGCAACTGCCACTATCCTGATGCACCTTACTGGTATTATCTCTGCGATAAGTATGGTATCTATCTGGAGGATGAAGCTAACCTCGAGAGCCATGAGTACTACTATGGCAAGCAGAGTCTTTCTCATGTACCTGAGTTCCGCAACGCTCATATCGCCAGAAACATGGAGATGGTACACGCTACCGTGAATCATCCTTCTGTAGTAATCTGGAGTTTAGGTAACGAGGCTGGTCCTGGCAAGACTTTCGTAGATTGCTATAATGCCATCAAGGCTTATGATACCAGCCGCCCAGTTCAGTATGAGCGCAACAATGATATCGTGGATATGGGTTCTAACCAGTATCCTTCCATCGCCTGGGTTCAGGGAGCCGTACAGGGCAAGTACAAGCTGAAGTATCCGTTCCACATCTCTGAGTATGCTCACTCTATGGGTAATGCCTGCGGTAACCTGATAGATTACTGGGATGCCATCGAGAGCACCAACTTCTTCATGGGTGGAGCTATTTGGGACTGGGTTGATCAGGCTCTTAACAAGCAGGATCCTGTAACCGGACAGACCTACTGGGCATACGGTGGTGACTTCGGTAAGGACAACAAGCCAAACGATGGTATGTTCTGCATGAATGGTATCCTTCGCCCAGACTTCTCACCTAAGGCTCAGTACTATGAGGTAAAGAAGGTTTATCAGAATGTAGGCGTGAAGGCTGTAGATATGAAGCAGGGACAGATTGAAATCTTTAACAAGAACTACTTCGAGCCTCTCAAGAATTATCAGATTGTATGGTCTCTCTATAAGGATGGCGTCTGCATTTCTAAGAATCAGCCATTGCAAGGTGCCAAGAATATCGTGGGGCCTCGCGAAAAGGGCTTCTATACCTTGCCATACGATTATGCAAGCCTCGATCCAAAGAGCGAGTACTTCGTAACAGTCCAGTTCCTTCTGGGTAAGGATATGCCGTGGGCTGCCAAGGGTTATCCTCAGATGGAAGAGCAGTTGAGAGTGAAGGGCGCTGATGTTGCTGCTCCTTCTATCGCTACTGTTGCCAAGAACGGTAAGGCGATGAAGCTTTCGGTAGATAAGGCGGCTAAGCGTGCCAATATCAATGGTGGCAACTTCCAGGTGGCATTCGACCTGAATACCGGTGCTATCTATAGCCTGAAGTATGGCAGCCAGGATATCATCAAGGATGGCAATGGTCCTAAGCTCGATGCATATCGTGCTCCTACTGACAACGATGCCGGTATCGGATACCACAATGCATGGTTCAAGAATGGTCTGTACGACCTGCAGCATGTAGTGAAAAACTGGAACTATACAGCCAAGAAGGATGGTACTTACCAGCTCGACTTTACTGTAGAGAGTCAGGGTAAGGAGGGATGCGATGTGAATTACAGCAACCGCGACCGTGACCCAGAGTCTTGCTATAACTTCGAGAAGAACAAGCATGCCTTGACAGATACTGACCTGAAGTTCATTTCACGCCAGATTTATACTATCTATAAGGATGGTTCTATCGAGATGCAGAGTGCCATCGGTGCTAACCGTTCCAAGGTCATCTTGCCTCGTATCGGCTATTCCATGGTATTGCCAGGCGAGTTGAACCAGTATGATTATTATGGACGCGGGCCTGTCAATAACTACAACGACCGCAAGACCAGCCAGTTTATCGGTTGGTACCACAGTCCGGTTGCAGAACAGGGCATCATGCTTCCTAAGCCACAGGCACAGGGCAACCGCGAGGAGGTTCGTTGGTGTGCTGTTACCAACGACAGCCAGCAGGGTGTAGTATTCATCTCTGACAGTACTATGTCTGCCTCAGCATTGCCTTGGAGTCAGCAGGAGTTGACTTTGGCAGCACATCCATATCAGTTGCCAAAGAGCAGCGGTACTCACTTGCACCTCGATGCAAAGGTTACAGGATTGGGCGGTGCCAGCTGTGGGCAGGGTGGTCCTTTGACGCCAGATCAGGTACGCAGTACTCCTACCACATTCGGATTCATCATCCGTCCTGCGATGAAGTCAGAGCTTGGAAATATCGTGAAGGTTTCAGCTACCGGTCGTGAGATGGTGAAGGAGATGATGAAGAAGATGCAGCAGAATCAGCAGACATCCGGTCTTCAGATTGCCTTTGCTTCCAGCCAGGAGCCAGACGAGGGTGATGCAGCCTACTTGGTAGATGGCGATCCTTCTACATTCTGGCATACGATGTATTCCATTACATTGGCGAAGTATCCTCACTGGGTTGACTTCGATGCTGGCAAGCAGAAGGTCATCAAGGGCTTTACTTATCTGGCACGCCAGGATGGTTCTCTGAATGGTTGCATCAAGGATTATGAAATCTACGTCAGCAACGACAATAAGACTTGGGGTGAGCCAATCCTGAAGGGTCATTTTGAGAAGACAGCCAAGCTGCAGAAGGTGATGTTGAACAAGCCTGTCAAGGCTCGCTACTTCCGTCTGCGTGCATTGAATGAGCAGAATGGTCAGGATTACGCTTCTGGTTCAGAGTTTACACTGATTACTGAATAATAAGTAGAAGATGATATTCATTCTTTTTGATGCATAAAAGAATGAGGAATACCGAATATTATGCACTTTTCAATTCATAGAAGGTGAAAAGTTGCATAATATTCGGTTTTATTGTAAAAAAGATGCAGGAAAATTTGGTAGTTTCGCAAAAAAGTATTACCTTTGCACTCGCTAATGAAAAATAGCTGTGTTGGTTCCGTAGCTCAGTTGGATTAGAGCAACAGCCTTCTAAGCTGTGGGTCTTGGGTTCGAACCCCAACGGAATCACAAAAGTGGATTAATCGAAAGGTTAATCCACTTTTTGTTTTATATAACAGCCAAATACGCTTGTGGCCTAAGAACGGGCTGAAGGCCCAAAAGCTCATAGCCCAGGGCAACGCCCTGGGTATAGTAGCAGTCAGCAAGGCGCCCTGTAAGGGCAAAAGCTTTGTGTATTGATTGGTACTTGAAAGCTTTTGCCCTTACAGGGCGCAGAGCTAAAACAACAAAAAACCCAGGGTGTTACCCTGGGCTATGAGCTTTTGCCCTTTCAGGGCGTTTGAAAGTGCAATTATTACTACCTTCAATTTTGTTATTTCAATTAATCCGGTTATTTCAATTAATCTGATTATTTCAGTTTCTTGAGATAACCCTCTGCACGGGTATCTCCCAGTTCCTTTGCTTTTTCCAGGTTCTTGCGAGCCTCTTCCTTCTGCTTGTTCTCCATCTGGAGCAAACCGAGGAGGAGATAGCCATCGGCATATTCTGGAGCAATCTCTATGCAATGCTTGGCTGCACTGATGCCTTCTGCATATCGCTTCACACGTAAGTCAAGACTAGCCCATTCTGCAAAATAAGTAGGCTCGTTAGGAGCGAGATAGCAGGTACGGGCAATATCAATCAGCGCTGGCTGCCACATGCGCAACTTGGTCTCAGCCTTGTATCTTGCATAGAAAAATGCAGGATTAACAGGACGGACAATCGAATCATACATATTGTAGTCGGCTATAGCACTGCGATACTCTCCCTGTTCTGCCTGGAAATCACCACGAGCCAGATAGTAAGGACCAGCCATGGTGCCCGAGTTCTTAGCCTCATTGACTGCACTGTCCAGCAAGACCTTGATTTCTGTAGCTGGAGCCTTGAGCTGAATCTTAGCCTGAGCTGCCTCCAGGAAGATTTCCGGATTCTTGACTGAAGTCTTGGTCAGGGCGATGAACATATCGTATGCCTTCTGATAATTACCCTTGGTAAAGATGATGCGTGCTTCCTGATGCTGATATACAGGATTGGCATTGATGGCGTATGCCTTCTGTGCCTCTTCTATCGCCTTGTCGTAAGTCCAGGCTGTATAGGCAGAATCACCCTTATAAATCAGTTTCTGATAGATGACATCAGAATAATTGGAGTGGGCTTCATCCTTGGCTGAAGATTTTTTGATTCCATCTTCCATACATTTGGCTGCCTCGGCAAACTCGTTCTTATCTACAAGAAGAGTTGCTTTTTCCTTATAGCCGAATGCTGAAGCAGGGAACTTTGCCATAAACTCATCTGCATACTTGTCATAGATGTCGCGGGACACTTGAGACTTATTGAGCGTCATCATCGTAATCGCCTCCTGTTCGGTATCAGGAAGAGCAGTACGGATGCCTGTTTGGCGAAGGGCTGCATCCAGTGTAGAAAGACCCGTCACCTTCAACTCCTTGGCATAGTTGGCATCAATGGCAGTTACCTGACCGTTGCTATGCATGATACCAATCACCTGTCCGCTTTTGTTGACGAATGGGCAACCCACTGCATTGTCCGGTACGGTGTTGGAGAAGATGTAGTAATTGTAAGTTTCCTTAAACTTCTCAACGCTTGCGATATCCTCCTGCTGGAAAGGTGACTTCTTGATAGAATAAGGAACGAGCCAAACCTTGCTGCCTGCAGGTGATTCTGCCGTAGCAATGTTGGCAGCCGTGGTATTACCCAATACTCTGAACTTGGCCACATCGTAAAGTTCATCGGCTCCGAGGATGGCATCCACGTCCATCGACTTTCCGCTGACATCCACGATGGTAGCCTTTACAGCACCGATAAACGGTTTGAAGGTACCGATAGCCGTTCCCTTGTTATCAATAAATACACCTTGTGTAGAAGAGATGATGTTACCATCCTTGTTGAAGGTGGTGAGTGTAAATACACTCTTGGCGGCTTTCTGTACAGAGCCTGGCTGAGCGAAGAGGGATGATGCACCCAGCATCAGTCCCATCAGTATCATATTTATTCTTTTCATATTCTCAATAATTCTTTGGCATTGGCAAGAGCTGCCTGCGTGATATCACTGCCACTGAGCATTTGGGCAATTTCCTCAATGCGTTTCTGGCTGTTGAGCTCTTTCATGTGCGAGATGGTTCCGTTCTCGGTTTCCTCCTTCAATACCTTGTAATGATGGCTACCCTTGGCAGCAATCTGTGGCAGATGAGTGATGGAAAGTACCTGTCGGTTCTGGAGTCCCATCTCTTCCATGATATCTGCCATCTTTTCTGCTATCTTTCCGCTTACACCGGTATCAATTTCATCAAAGATGATGGTTGGCAACTTCACGGCTCCACTGATCATTGCCTTCAGCGAGAGCATCACACGGGCAATCTCACCACCCGAAGCAACCTGACTGACAGGCTGTAGCTGGGTACTCTTGTTGGCACTGAAGAGGAAGCTGACCTTATCGGCACCATTTCCTGACAGAGGCTTTTCTGCGAAGGCAATCTCGAATCTCACATTCGGAATGCCCAGCGGGATGAGTCTGCCCTTCATCTCTTTTTCGATGGCCTTTGCTGATTTCTGACGGATAGAAGTGAGTAGGGCAGCTTGCTTTTCAGCCTTGGCAAGGAGAGCAGCAACTTCTTTTTCCTTCTCTTCGATGTCTTCATCGCCATTATCGATATGTGCAAGCTGTTCTGCTATGCGGTCACGGGTAGCGATAAGTTCTGTTACCGTTTCCACATGGAACTTCTGCTGCAGGGTGTAGAGCTTGTCCAGACGGGTATTGATGGCATCCAATCGGTTAGGATCGAATTCCACGTGATCTACACTACTGCTGATTTCCTGCGCGATGTCCTTCAGTTCGATATAGCTGCTCTGCATTCTGCCAGTCACATCAGCCATACTTGGATAGACATCACATATATTTTCCAGTTGATGAGTGGCGTTCTTCAGTTTGTCAAGTATGCTGTCGTTTTCTCCTGAAAGCGCACTGTCTGCCTCGTAGAGAGCGGTCTTGATATCCTCCGAATGGCTCAGGGTCTCTGCTTCCTGCTCCAGCTGTTCCAATTCGCCTTCCTGCAGATTTGCATCATCCAGCTCTTTATACTGGAAGCGCATAAACTCCTCGTTCTCACGGTTCTTGGCAATCTCGGCTTTCAGTTCTTCCAGAAGTTCCTTGGCTTTGCGATAGGCATAATACTCCTTTTGGTAAACCTTGAGCTGGTCGGCATCCTGAGCGATGATATCCACCACATTCAACTGGAAGTCTTCTTTCTGCAGAAGAAGGTTCTGATGCTGCGAATGGATATCCACGAGTTGCTCTCCCAATTCTCTCATACGGGTGAGAGGCACCGGGGTGTCATTGATGAAGGCACGGCTCTTGCCGGCTGCAGTCAACTCTCTTCGGATGATTGTATCATCGGCATCATAGTCGATATCGTGATCATCGAAGAATTTCTGCATACCATATCTAGAGAGATCGAAGTGAGCCTCTATCACACATCGGTCTCTTCCTGCCTTGATCGCCTTGCTGTCGGCACGGTTACCCAGAAGCAGACCGATGGCACCGAGGATGATACTCTTTCCTGCTCCTGTCTCACCCGTGATGACGGAGAAGCCAGGATAGAGAGAGATGTTCAGCTCGTCGATGAGCGTGAAGTTCTTGATATATAATTGCTTGAGCATATTTATTCTACTTTTTAATTAAAGATATAAAGGGAAAGCTGATTCTGATTTTCAGAAGCTTCCGTTCCGGAAGATGATTTTATGAATGATGACTTCTTCCTGAAAGATTATTCCTTGATCTGATCCCAATATTTATTCTGTGAAGGATTGATGGAGAAGAGGAGTTCATAGATGCTCTCCTTTTCCTTTTGGGTTCCCTTGCCGCGATAGATGTTGGCAAGTTCATCCTTCTTGAAATCGGTCCATATCTGTGGCAACAAACTGAGCGGGCGGTTTTCCTTCGCCTTCTTCAGTCCTGTTTCCAGGGCTGCGGTTATCTCTGTACGACCTCTTTCCGCATTATTTGCCATCTCGTCGAGTCCTTTCCGATAGTAGTCATACTGCAACTGTCTGAAGGGTTCCAACGCTCCATCCAGATAGTCTGAGATGATGGCATATCGGTTGCGGTCATCAGAGAAAGCCTTCCATCCGGGATAATCCAGGTTCTGGGCATTGTTTGTCAGATTCATGCAGCGCTGCAGGATGTCTTCACCACCTTTGGGTGCAAAACTATCCAGATCGATGCCGATGATAAGATATGCATAATAGGCAAAGAGAGCTGTAAGCTGATTGTCTATCTGCTGCTCATTGAACTCCAACTGGTCGTATTCAGCAAAACGAAACGTGAAGTTATCGTCCACATTATTATATAAGGTGGAGGTGTATGCCGAATTGAAGACGGGGCGATTGGCCTGTATCAGCGCCTTGCAGGTAAAGAGATTCTGGTCTCTGTCATACTTGGTGACGGTGATATTGAAGTTGCAGATGATGCGTTCGTTCTTCTGAAACTGAAGATGAGTCCATTGGCGATTGTTGACGAATTGCTGCAAGGTCTGTTGCAGATTGTCGAATACGCCTTTTTCCGTACCCGAGATCTGGGCATGGTTGATGGTAATCTTAGCTTGCAGCTCCTGTGCTGAAATCATAAAAGGACTGCAGCACAGGAGGCCACCAGCTAAAGATACCGGACTAAAACAGGAGAGCCAGCTCGTCAATGATGTCGTGAGCCACCTCAGTCTTCGGTTTCTTTTCATATTCTTTCTTTCCCTTTTCAGAGATGATGGTAATCTGATTGTCATCAGTGCCGAAAGTAGTGCCCGGATTACGGGTAGAGTTGAGCACGATGAAGTCGGCGTTTTTCTTCACTCTCTTCTTCTGTGCATTACTCTCTTCATCGTTGGTTTCCAGGGCGAAAGCTACGATTTGCTGATTCTTTTGTTTCATCTGTCCCAAAGCTGCTGCGATGTCATGGGTAGGCACCAGTTTCAACTCCAGGTCATCCTTTTCGCGCTTGATTTTCTTATCCGCTACATTGGCAGGACGGAAGTCTGCTACGGCTGCACAGAGAATGGCTGCATCAGATGAAGCAAAGGCTGCTGTGGCTGCCTGATACATCTCCTCACAGCTCTCCACATTGATGCGGTGGATAGCAGGACTACAGTCTAATGAAACAGGACCTGCTACCAAAGTAACATCCGCACCACGGCGAAGACATTCTTCGGCAAGTGCGAATCCCATCTTTCCTGAAGAATAATTGCCGATGAAGCGCACAGGGTCAATCTTCTCATAGGTTGGTCCCGCTGTAATCATCACCTTCTTACCGCAGAGATCTTTCCCTGCAGTCTTCTGGTTCTCTGATTCTACATCAGCAACCTTATCGGCACTCTCCATCATGTTGAAGTATCTATCCAGGTAATCCACGATGACATCCGGTTCCTCCATGCGTCCCTTTCCCTCTAATCCAGAAGCAAGGAAACCCACTTCCGGTTCGATGATATGGTTACCATAGCCGAGAAGGGTTTTCATGTTAGCCTGGGTAGAAGGATGCTTGTACATATCAAGGTCCATGGCAGGAGCAATGAAGACTGGTGCCTTCATGGAGAGATAGGTGGTGATGAGCATGTTGTCTGCAATACCATGCGCCATCTTGCCCATGGTAGATGCCGTACATGGTGCAATGACCATCGCATCCGCCCAGAGACCGAGATCCACGTGCGAATTCCAGGTACCATCACGCTGTGAGAAGAACTCGCTTACCACAGGCTTGTGGGTCAGCGCCGAGAGGGTGATAGGGGTAATGAACTCTTTACCGGCAGGCGTAATGACCACCTGTACCTCAGCTCCCTTCTTGATGAGTCCACGGATGATAAGACATGACTTGTAGGCTGCAATGGACCCCGTAATGCCCAATACGATTTTCTTTCCTTTTAACATATTATTTTCCCATTCTCTTGTTGAACTCGCGCAGACGGATACGGGTGAGTACCTGCTTGGTATTATTGGTGAAATCGCTTCCCAATACCCAGGTGAAGTAACCAGGATCCTTGGTCAGGATCTCTGCCACATCCCATCCTTTGTACTTGCCGAAGTTGAATACCTCGTGCTTGCGAGGCTCTCCCTTTTCGTCGAGTATCACATTGCCGTCGGCATCCTTCAACTCCTGCCAAACGATGCGTCCGGCAAAATCTACATTGTCGTTGCGCTTGGAGAACTCAGCAAGCTCGTCCATGTCATTATTGAGTACACGGTCGGCTTCCTCCTGAACACCTGGGGCATAACGGTCCAGCTCGCCTTTCAGTACGCAATAGGTAGCCTCGGTATCCTGGTCGGCACGGTGTGCCTCGAAGTCTTCCTCCATCTTTCTGCCGCAATAGAACTTGTAGGCAGCAGCCAGGTTACGACGCTCCATCTTCATAAAGATGTTCTGGGCATCAATGAGGCGACACTTAGAGAAATCGAAATCGATGCCTGCACGCAGAAATTCCTCTGCAAGCATAGGTACATCGAAATGATTGGAGTTATAGCCAGCAAAATCACAACCGGAGAACTCCTGGTTGAAGGTAGCCGCCAACTGCTTGAAGGTTGGTGCATCCTTCACATCATCATTGCTGATACCTGTAAGAGCAACCACCTCTTCAGGGATTGGCTTCTCTGGATTGACAAACTGGTTTTTACGAACCTCTGTTCCATCTGGATACACCTTGATATAGGAGATCTGGATGATTCTGTCTTTTACCATGTCAAGACCGGTAGTCTCTAGGTCGAACACGATCAGAGGCTTAGTAAGATTTAATTTCATTACTTCTAGTATTTATTACTATATATTACTGATAGGGAAGGGGTGTTTAGATGAACCAAGCTCCTTATTCGTTAAGGAGCATTGGCATGATGAGCATGAGGATGTCCTCGTCTTCTGGCTGCTCAGCTGGTACAATAATACCAGCACGGCTAGGATCAGCCAAGTGGAAGACAACCTGATCGCTGTTCAGATTACCCAGGATTTCCATCAAGCTGCTACCTTTGAAACCGATGCTGATGCTGGAACCGCTATATTCGCAAGCCAAAACTTCCTTGGCAGAAGTAGAGAAGTCGATGTCTTCTGAAGAAACCTCGAAACGGCCGCTCTCGATATGGAAACGGATCAGCTGGCTGCTCTCGCTGGCAAATGGCAAAACACGGCGCAATGCACTCTGCAAGCCCTTGCGATCTACGGTTATCTCACATGGGTTGTTGGCTGGAATCACTGAGTTGTAATTAGGATAGCGACCATCAATGAGGCGGCATTTCAATACGCCATCGCTAAACTGAATCTCAGCTCTGCGTGCATCAAACTTGATGGTTGCCTCATCATCCTTGCTCAGAATGTTCTTCAGCAATGATGCTGGCTTCTTTGGCAGGTTGAATGAAGAAGGAGTCTCACTCTTGACAGTGAAGTTCTTGCTTCTTACCAACTTATGGCCATCACTTGCAACGATGGCAAGCGATTCGGGAGTAAGGTCGAAATAGATACCATTCATTACTGGGCGCAGCTCATCGCTGGCTGTTGCAAAGAGAGAACGGTTGATATTGTCGATCAGCACCTGTGCTGGCAAGACGAGGGTAGTGCAGGCATCACCCATATCCTGTGTTGGAGGATAGTCTTCAGCATTCAAGCCTGTGAAATTATAGAGACCATTCTGATATACAATCTTAATGGCATAACTATCTGTATCTACATCGAAGCTGAGAGGCTGCTCAGGCAACTCCTTCAATGCATCCAGGATGACGCGGTTGGCAACGCAGAACTCGCCTTCGCCATCGCAGTCAGTGAGAGCGATGGTACTCTTGATGATGTTGTCACTGTCGCTTGCGGTGATAGTCATCTCGCCGTTGGCAACTTGAAACAGGAAATTGTCAAGGATAGGCAGAGAATTCTTGCTGCCAATCACCTTAGCAAGCATATTGAGCTTGCTGTTCAATGCTGAACTTGAAACTGTAAATCTCATGAGTCGTTATTTTATATTATTAATTTTCTATATTACTTATCTCATTTTCATTGCTGATGCTCCTTAATGAGTCGTTATTTTATATTATTAATTTTCTATATTACTTATCTCATTTTCATTGCTGATGCTCCTTAACTTGATGGGTAAATTGGAGCATTTGCGCAATTATGAGCACAAAAATACAAAAAATATTGGGGATAGACAAAAATAATCGAAGAAATGTTTTTGTTTTAAAACTATTTTTAGTAATTTCGCAGTCAGAAAGAAAAATAGTAGATAGATTTACTCGTTTTTGAGCCTCTTCATACATCCTTTGATTCTCGATGGAAATGGGGCTCGGCAGGCGAAGGATAGAAACAATTTTTAAAATAATAATATGGAATTACAAGGAAAGGTAATTGCCGTTTTACCAGAAAAAAGCGGCGTTTCAGCAAGAGGTGAGTGGAAGGCTCAGTCTTATGTCATTGAAACTCATGAGCAGTATCCAAAGAAGCTTTGCTTCGATGTTTTCGGTGCAGACCGTATTGCTCAGTTCAACATCCAGAGTGGTGAGGAACTTTTGGTTTCTTTTGATTTGGATGCACACGAATATAATGGTCGTTGGTTCAACAGTGTCCGCGCTTGGAATGTGCAGCGTGTAGATCCTAATGCTGTTGCTGCCATGCAGGGTGGCATGCAGCCTGTTGGTTCTCCATTCCCTCCAGTAAGTGCGGCTCCTCAGGCAGCTCCAGCTCCTGCTCAGGGTGCAACTGCTCCATTCCCTCCAGCTCAGCCAGCAGCTCCAGCAGCAGGTGGCAGCGCAGACGATCTCCCATTCTAAGAGAGAAAGCATGTAAGAAAATTGCAAAGAGCATTCGAAAGGGTTTGTTTCCACAATCCTTACGAATGCTCTTTTTCTTTAATTGGACTTCTATACCGGTTTAACCAGCTGAAACATTACCCTTAAGGAAAAAAAGATTTATCCTTAAGGAAAAATATTATTTCCCTTAAGGGAAAATATTTCTAGCCTTAAGGGTAAAAGTTTAGCACTTGATGGAAGCTAAACTTTAACCTGGGAAAAACTTATACTTTTTTATTCCTTTGCTAATCGTTTCGTCTTCTTTTTTCAAAGAATGCCCAGGATGCAGCAAAGAACAATACCACTGCGGCAGCATTTTCGACCGCTACCATCCAGAAGGCACCACTATAACCGAAATGCTCGGCTACAACACCACCCAGAAGACAACCGATTCCAAATCCCAGGTCCCAACCGGTCAGGATACTGCTGTTAGCCGTTCCACGCTGGTTGTGGCGGGCTACATTGATAAACATATTCAGGAAGGCTGGATACAGGTGACCATTTCCCAATCCTATAAATGCAGCTGAAAGATAGTAGGCTATCGGATGCTTGATGGCTACGAATATCGTAAAACCAACGAGCGATATCAGCATTCCTTCGGCAGCATTCTGGGTCAGCTTCCCCTGACTCAAAGCCTTTCTGCCTTGCAATCTACTCAGGAACAATCCCATAGAGAGAATGGCGAAATAGGTACCCGTTCCTCCGGTAATGCCTAATTCCTCCTTACTGTAAATGGCGAGATAGTTGCTCAATACACCCCAGCAGAAACCAAACATGCAGATGTTGATGGCCAACAGCCAGGCGCGGGTCAGGAAGAAGCGGTCGAGCGAGAGCTTCTCCTTGTTTTTGATGATTTCCTTCTCTGGGAGTTTCACCGTTCCAGCTATCACTACAGAAGCAATGGCTACCACAAAGGCTATCCAGAAAAGTACCATATAGCTACCCACCAGATTGTGCAGATAGATACCTATAGAAGGGGCTATCGCCATGGCGAAGTTGTTGCTCAATCCATAAAGACCGATACCCTCATTGCGTCTGCTCGCTGGCAAGACATCGATGGCACAGGTACTGTTGGCAACAGTTACCGCTCCGAAAGGTCCACCATGCAGGGTTCGGCAGATGGCAAACATCAGGATGGTACTGGCTGCTATGTATCCTGCAAAGAAGATGGCAAAAGCCGTCAGACATACCATCAGCACTTTCTTACGGGAAAATCCATCCACCACATATCCGCTAAACGGACGGATGATGAGTGCCGCTACCGTATATCCGCTCAGAACAATGCCTATCACATCCTTCGTAGCCCCGAAGGTCTCACTCAGATAGAGTGGGAGGAGTGGGGTGAGGAGATAGAAGGCAAAGTAGAGCAGAAAGTTGGTGGTCATCACCTTGATGTAATTCGCATTCCAAAGTTTTTCTTTCATCTCTTCTGTATTTCTTAATTTCAAGATTCTACCCTATACTTATCTTTAGTCCAGAGCGAGTATAGTCTGCTTGCGAAAGTTTATATTCTATTCTCTAGCCAAGCATCAATGAGTTTGCGGGCAATCGACAATTTCTCCGGCAGAACAGGGAGATTGTCCTTGCTGAACCATTTGCCGCGGGAAAGCTCTTCCTTCTGAAGATGAATCTCGCCATCTACATATTCGGCTGTATATCCTACCATCAAGCCACATGGGAACGGCCATGGCTGGGAACCGAAATACTTGAGGTTCTTGATGGTCAGACCAGTTTCTTCCATCACCTCACGATGAACAGCTTCCTCCAGACTTTCACCGGTTTCCACAAAACCGGCTACCAAGGAATCGAAGTTACCCTTGAAGTTGCGGGCATGAACAAGCAGCACCTGATCGCCCTTCTTGATAAGAACGATGATGGCTGTAGCGAGAGAGGGCCAGACAGACTTGCCACACTCGGTACACTTCTTACTGATATCTGTTGACATCTTCATAGGTGAACCGCATACACCGCAAAACTGGGTGTTCATATCCCAATAGTTCAGTTCCTGACATTTTCCCGCTTTCTGATACAACTCTGGGGAGAGCTTGTAAAAGCTAGGACGCAAACCGCACATCTCATATTTCGGATTGTCGGTTACGGGCTCTGGAATGGTAAAAGTCTTCACTTCCGTACCGTCATTCATCGGTGTGATGTTGAGGATATGGGTCCAAGGCTTGGTTGCTATCGGACTTTCCTCACTACATGGAATCGTATAGGTTCCATCTTCTCTCTTCTCGAGCAAGATATCTGTCTTGCAAAATATAAACCAATACTTCATAATCTATTATTTTTTCTTTCCGAAAAGCAACTCATAGTCACGCTGGGCAGCAGGCTTGGTCCATGCTTCCGGCACAAACTTCCAGTTGTTGTTTGGCTTGGCATCTACGGTTCCCATCTTTTCGATGGCCTCCATCAGATAGTAACGCTGGTCGCGCTCACTGCGATAGATGATTCTGCTATCCAGACTATCCTTTGGAATACCGGCACCACGGGTGAGGAGCTCTCCGCCGCCATTGCCGCGATAACTGTTCACTGCCACCTTATACCATTTCTTTTCATCGAAAGGCTGACCATTGCTCATACGCAGAATCTTCACCTTCTCGCCGTCTGGCTTGGTAACATCTACCTCATAATCGATGCCGGCAGCACTATCGAAGTTGAAGGAGAGGTTCTTGAAGCCCAGACGCTGCTGATCACCCTTGGTCTGGGTATCGAGCAGGAGCAGATGGTCTTCAGGACTCTTCATCGTATTCACCCAGAGATCATAGCTCATCTCCAGATGCTTACGGATCTCCTCACCGGTAAGGCGCATCACATAGAGCTGGTTCTCATATTTATAGAGATTGAACATGTCACCAACGTAGATAGGTCCCGCCTTGATGGTAGAATTAAACTGGAGGGGCGCATTGAAGGCAATATCAGCATTCGTGATCTGAAGCTGCAGGTTGAGGATGAAGTCATTGAAGGCGCAGCTGCCGAAGAAAGACTCGCGGCTGTGAATGGTATTCTTGAAAGTTCCGATCTGCTTGCTGACAAACTTGTTGATTTCTGCAATCTGAGGCTCGAATGCCTTCATGAAATCCTCATCAATAGGACATTTTGTCACATCTGGCAGACTGCCAACTATCTTCTTGTCTGTCACAACATACTGTTTTTTGCCATTCACCTTCTTCTTGTTCAGGGTAATGGTCACCTCGGCATCTGCCACATTCAGTGCATTATTGGCAGGGTCAAGACACACCACAGGCTTACCTTCCACATTCAGGATCGTCTCATTGTAGCGGGTATGGTCATGTCCGAAGAGTACCATGTCGAAGCCTGGCACCTCCTTTGCTACCCGCAGGGAGGCATCCTCCTCATATTCGGGAGTGACAATACCGCCATCCTTACCGCTGTGGAAGACACCAATGACAACGTCCGGCTTCTCCTTCTCCTGGATAATCTTCATCCATTTACGGGCACTGGTCACCATATTCTCAAACTTCATTCCGCTCCAGAGATTCTCTGTCAGCCAGTTGGGAATAGCTGGAGTCAACATACCGAGAACGGCTATCTTCACACCCTCACGGTTCAGGATGATATAAGGCTTCACATAAGGCTTACCGGTCTTGGTATCAATGATATTGGCACCCAGCACCGGACAATCTAACTCCCTGATCCACTTGTCATAAACCGCATGTCCGGTCTCTACATCGTGATTACCGAAAGCCTGGGCATCATACTTCATATAGTTGACGACATCAGCTGCTACATTACGAGCCTGGGTGTTGATATAATTATAGAAGTAGCAGGTAGGTTGTCCCTGAAGAATATCGCCATTCTCCAGGAGGATGACATTGTCCTTATAGGTCTTGCGCAGATCGTTTACATAAGAAGATACGCGTGCCAGGGTTCCTGCCTTCGGTTTGCTATTGATGAAATCGTATGGAAAGAAAGAACCATGGACATCACTCGTCTGAATCACTCTGAGTTTGACGGTGCGCGACTGAGCCATTGCCTGCGAATTAAAAGTGAGCGCCAACAAGAGCGCAGCGAATAACTGTTTCATACTTTTTTCTCGAATTTATTTGTTTCAACTGCAAAATTACAAAAAAGTTGGCAATTACGGCATACTTTTTGTTGGATTCTTATAAAAATCATAAAAATAGGAGGTATTATACTATGGCATTTGTAGATTATTACAAGATTCTCGGTGTAGATAAGAACATCCCGCAGAAGGATGTGCGCGCTGCATATCGCAAGCGTGCTAAACAGTTTCATCCGGATTTGCATCCTAACGACCCAAAGGCAAAGGCTAAGTTCCAGGCGCTGAACGAGGCGTATGAGGTGATTTCGGATCCGGAAAAGCGTGCTAAGTACGACCAGTACGGCGAGCAGTGGAAGAATGTAGGAGGCTTCGGTGGTGGAGGCTATGATGGTGCTGCCGGCGGAGGTGCCGGCGGTGGAAATCCATTCGAAGGCTTCGACTTCAGCAGCTTCGGTGGTGGAGGAGGTGGTTTCTCCAGCTTCTTCGAAAATCTCTTCGGCGGAGGTCGTGCCCGTGGTTCACAAGGTGCCGGTTTCGGTGGCTTTGGCGGATTCGGCGGAGCAGGTGCTGGTTTCGGTGCCGGTGCAGAATATGGTACAGGCGGATGTAACGGCGGATGCGGTGGCCGTAGCGCCAGAACGAATACGGGCGAGATGAACATGAATGTGAATATTGACATGTACACCGCACTGCTCGGTGGTGAGGGTATCATCACATTGAGCAATGGTTCGAAGATTAAACTGAAAATCAAACCGGAAACCCAGAATGGTACCAAGGTACGTGTTCGCGGCAAGGGTTATGACAGAGGTGATGGAACCTTTGGTGATCTGATGATTACCTATAACGTGAAGTTGCCTACTGGTCTGAATGAAAAACAGAAAGAATTGCTCCGGCAGATGAAGGAAGCAAAGTAAAAGGAAAAAAGAAAGCTCCGATGGAATCAACAAACCATCGGAGCTTTCTTTTTAATCAGAAACCTTGTTCATATTGAAGGCAGAAACCTTGCCGTCAGGTGAAACAACTGCAGAAATCTTAAAGAGTTGTTCCTTCTTGGTGCCATCTGTCAAATCTACGTCCTGACGGGCTGAGAACTGTACCTGATACTCATATTCCTCATCGCCAACCTCGCGCTTCTTGATCTGGTAGTCGTTGTTGATGTGCCAGTTCATATTGGCTACATTATCTTTATAGAGCTTGTCCATAAAGGTAACGACATCAGCCTTGGTAGCCGAGTTCTTACCAAGCAGGGAAGAGAGTATATCCTCGCAGGTAGCTGTCAATCCATCTGCATTATGGGAATTGATGCTCTGGAAGAACTGACGGAACAATCCGCTCACCATCTGCTTTTCTTCTGGCTGGAGGTCACGGCTCTTCACCTTCTTCAGGGCATTTTCTGCCTCTTCGATATGAGCACCATCTGTATGAGCATTCAGGTATGCCTGATAGGCATCAGCTGTATCTGCAGCCTTAGCTACATTCCAGTCGAGGGAATCTATTTTAAGCAAAGCTTCCTGTTTGTGCAAACTGTTAGGATACTTCTGGAGATATGCTTCCAAAGCTTCTTTCGATCCGCTCACTATCGCATTGGTCCAATCCTGGTCGTTCTGCTTCAACTGGTCAAGATGAGCCATGATGGAATCGCGATGTGCTTCATCTGCATCCTTGTAGGTATCGAGATAACTCTGCAGTACCATCGGGTCACTGCTTTGCATCGCATACTCATAAGCTTCCAACTCCTTGTTGCGATTGGCACTGTCGTAGAAGTAATACATAATGCCACATGCCAAGACTGCAAAGATGAATGAGATGATGAAGATAGAGCGGGGGTTCTTTTTCTTCTGTGGTTCCTGAGGAGTATTGCCCTCTCCGCCATCATTTCCGCTCGCAGTAACACCAGGACGACGTACAGGAGGTACTGGTGGGACAGGAGGGGTTGGAGGGACAGTCTGAGAAGTAGAAGATACGACTTGAGAAGTCGAAGGAATCTCTGGAGCTGGAGAAGATACCGGAGACGGAGATGCAACCGGTGTTGGATCTTTTACAGCTGCAGATGATGCAACAGGATGCGTAACACCCACTGCTATCTCATGGCAGTTTGGGCACATCTCCTGACTGCTGAAATAAACCTCACCGCAATGAGGGCATTTAGTGATTTTTCCAGCTATCTCAACGCCACAACTAGGACAGGTTGGAGCCTTGTCACTGATCTGGCGGCCACATTCTGGACATTTAATAATTGCCATAGTTTTATTTAAAGTTTATGTTTTACTTAAATTATTCATGTTTCTATGCTTCAGACCTGTTCACTCTTTACCTTGAAACTAATCATAAAGTTCAATGCTCCAAGTTCAAAGTTACAAAGCCTTATCTGTGTCTGAATCTAATCTCTCTCAATCGATGCCTGCCCATGAATCTGCTCTTATCCACGTAGCCATTGATACCGTTCAGTTTTCCCTTACCGGTATATTGCCACATTTCAAAGTCTCTTCCATCCTTGAGCACTGGTTCTCGCTTGGTATATTGTGCTATCATCAGTTTGTAGCTGTCGAGCTTTCCCAAGAGATAATGGTCATAGAAGTTGGCACCCGTATAGATGAGCGGCTTCTGTCTGTATGCCTTTTCCACGAGCTGCAGGAACTTGAAGAGAGAGTCGCAAAATTCTTCTGTTTCCAAACCACTCTTGGTCTCTACGTCGATCATCGGCAAGAGATCCTGGTTGTCTGGACGGCACTGTGCCATGAAATTCTTCAACTGGGTTTGCTGAGGAATACGGGCACGATAAAAGTGGTATGAACCCACCTTGAGTCCATATCTATGAGCCAGATCAATATTCTGCTTATATTTGCTATCTACATTGGTTCCACCTTCGGTAGCCTTCAGATAGACATACGCCATCTTGGAGTTATCGCCCACCGTTTCCCAGAACACATTGCCCTGATAGTGGCTGAGGTCTATGCCATGCACATGACTGCAGGTATCCTCGCATTGCACCTGCGCACTTGCGCATAGTGCTATAATAGATGATATTATTGTTATACAAAATCGTTTCATAGATGCAAAGGTACGAAAATAGCTTGAAATTCGTCACAGAGTATGCTTATTTTTTATATATTTTATATTATTCTTCGATTTCTGAGAGCGAGCGGTAGAAGTTATTGCAGAAATTGCTGATAGTTTCTATGGGCGCATATTCCAGATACCGCATACTGCGGCGCAGGTTTTTGCGCATCGTGCCACCGGTGGTGCGAACGAATCCAGCCTGAGTCTGCTCGAATAAAATTTCCTGCTGATCGAGACTGTTATAATAAAGCGAACGGAGGGTCAGCTTGTAGGCACCACGTTCTATACGGCGCACGAAAGGTATCTCATCCTGTTCAAATTCGAAGAAAAGGATAAGTACACTGCCCTGCAACTGCGCCATACGCTGGATGCGGAGCTTGCGCAGCCATTTTTCCAGTTTTACGAAATCTACCTTGTCGCCCTTGGTGCGCAGATAGTTTCCCATCTCAATGATGCCGCCAAGATTAACGCCATTGGCTAATATTCCATTGATATTGGATACGATGATGCGAAGTAAATGAATGGTCTCAATAGAGGTGTCGATGGCATGACGCTCGTTTTCCTGTATGCTGGCTAAACGTCGGTTCAGGAAACCATTGTTCATGCGTACTTCACCCGCAGGCACATCGCTGAGGTTTTTCATCATCTGGGCTATCTTCTTCTGTTTGAAGGTAGTCATCGGTTCCATCTCCTCCTTCGTATGAAAGTGATCGGAACGCAGCTTGACAAAAAGGTTTCTCTGTAAAAAATCCATCGTGTATTTATTTAAAAGTTAAACAATTGACAATAAGCTACTTCCATTCTAGCTGTATCGCTTCGGGTAACGAAATAGTATCGAAAACAGCGCAGCTATACCGATAGCCAGAGGATAATAGAGGTATGGAAGGATATCCATCGGACTCAGATTGGCAAGACCTGCTGCCAGAAGCATCTGTACTCCGTAGGGTATCAAGCCCTGAACCGTACAGGAGAAAGTATCGAGGATACTGGCTGCCTTGCGGTTGTCAACTCCAAACTTATCACCGATTTTCTTGGCTATATTGCCTACCGTGAGGATGGCAACCGTATTGTTGGCAGTACATACATTAACCATAGAAACCAGTGCTGCAATAGACAGTTCGGCTCCTCGCTTGTTACTGACGTGTGCCGTAATCTTGTCGATGATATAATTGATACCGCCATTCTCACGGATGATTTCGAGCATGCCACCCGCCATCATTGCGATGATGACCAGTTCGCCCATACCGATGATTCCATTACCCATGGCTGAGAACCAGCCAAAGAGACCGTAACCTCCGGTAGCACCCAGAAGCTGACAACTTACACCAATCACACCACAGAGCAATGTTCCCATCGTAAGAACCGCCATCACATTCATACCCGCCACAGCTGTGACAAGTACTACCAGATAAGGGAGCACCTTGACATATTCAACCTCCGGAATATCAGTAGGTGCCTGCAGACCGATACCCATCACGGCATAAATAGCCAGTACAATAACGGCGGCAGGTACTACGATAAGAGAATTGACACGGAACTTATCGCTCATCTTGCAATTCTGAGTCTGGGAAGCAACTACCGTGGTATCAGAGATAAAGGAGAGATTATCTCCAAAATAAGCTCCACCAACGATGATAGCTGTCATCATACCTGTATTAACGTCCATGGAGTGGGCGAGTCCTGCAGCTATAGGAACAAGTGCCACAACGGTACCTACACTTGTTCCGATGGATACGGAGATAAAGCAGGCTGCCAGAAACAGTCCCGGCAGAATCATGCTGGCGGGAAGAATGCTGAGTGCAAGATTGACTGTTGCATCGACAGCTCCCATCGCCTTAGCCGAAGCTGCGAAGGAACCTGCCAATACATATATCCACAACATGAGCATCAGATTGTTGGCGCCGGCACCCTTGCTATAGGTATCTACACGACTCTTGATGGGCATACCACCAGAAATCGCAATGGCATAGATACTGGAGATCATAAATGCCACGGTGAGCGACAAATTGGTATCCTTATGACTGGCATCTACCGAATAGACGGTGAATGCCACGATGAGGACAATCAACAAAAACAATGGCGACAACGCCAACAATCCTTTCTTATTACTCATGTTTCTTTTTAAGTTATTACAATGTTACTCCATTCTTGAAAATGGAAATCTCACGATAGCCGTTGTACTCGTTGCGAGCTTAGATCTGCGTTCTGCGGTAGAAATCGATATTCTCCTTCATCAGCAGCTCAATAGGCATGTAATTCACCGGATTCACCTTCTTCTTGAGAACGATGGCACGGAAGAGGGTATCCACGCAATAGTAGCCCTGCATATAGGCATGCTGTGCGATGAGGAACGAGATACTGCCTTCGCGAAGACATTTCGCATTCTTGTCCACCATATCATAACCCATGATCTGTACATCACGGCGATTGGACTTAAGCAGATAATCTCCCACGATATGCGCCTTCGATGTCATTGTTATACAATGATGTGTAGCAGGATGTTCGTCAAAGTACTGACCCAGCATCTTCTGGTACTCGTTGCGGGTTCCATTGAGCGGAAGATCAAGCACATTGATGACAATCTGTGGGAAATGATCGTGCATATAATGACGGAATCCCACCTCACGGTTATCCTGCTGCTTGCTGACCACATGGCCATCCTTGGTCTGTCTCATCAGCATCACCTCTTTCTCATTGCCCGCAAGCATCATCAGCATCTTGGCTGCAAAATAGCCAGAGCAGAACGAATCCTGTCCATAGAAGGAGAGAGGGCGCAAGTCTGGCATATAAGAATCGAGAAGGATAAATGGAATACCCTTTTGATGCAACTGGTCTGTAAAACCACGTGTCACTTCCAAAGATGATGGTACTATGATAACACCTTCCGGATTGGCATCAAGAATCTCTTGTGAAACAGCCTTGAAAGAATCCTCATTGGAACGCTCAAAGAATCGAATCTCAACATCAATATGGAAATCCCGGCGCTGGTCTTCGCACTTTCTTGCACCTTCTTCTATCTCTTCCCAATAGGCTTCCGACTCATGCTTCGGTATCAGAAGATAAAAAGTATAAGCCTTGTTGTATGCCAATGCACTGGCATACATATTAGGTTGATAATTCATTTCCTTGAGCGCTTGTTCCACCTTCTCACGAGCCGGCTTCGACACGTTCGGGCGGTCGTGGAGCACACGGTCCACTGTTCCTACAGATACGCCTGCTCTTTCGGCGATATCCTTGATTCTGATTCTTTCGGCCATTGTTTTTAAGTTTATGGTTTGAGCACATCGCACGTACATTATTATATGATAACTGTGCGCACAAACTGTGCTTTTTTACTATGTTTTGTTGAACTGCTGGTTTGTGTACGGTCACACCATCAGCATTCTGGCGCAAATATACAACATTTTTTTGAATTGTGCGAATGCACAGCTCTTTTTTTGCACAAAAAACGAAAAAAAAGGAGAAAAAAAGGGGAAAAGTGAGAAAAATACGAAAAAACAGGGCGATAAATGAAAAAAAACTGCGATTAAATTTTGGTATTCGAGAAATTATAGCTATTTTTGCCAACGGTTACGGACAACTACAATAAAAAATTGTCTATTAGTAAACAAACAATAAAAACAAAGAAATTAAAACTATCAAACAATGGCAAAGATTGTAACATTAGGCGAGATTATGCTTCGTTTGTCACCAGAAGGCAACGATCGTTTCATCCAGAGTGAGTCACTTCGCATCATCCCTGGTGGTGGTGAGGCTAACGTTGCTGTTAGCCTTGCTAACTATGGTCACGATGCATATTTCGTATCAAAGTTGCCAAAGCACGAGATTGGCCAGATTGCAGTAAATGGTCTTCGTCGTTATGGCGTCAATACTGAGTTTATCGCCCGCGGTGGTGAAAGAGTAGGTCTCTACTATGCTGAGACAGGTGCTTCTATGCGCCCATCTAAGGTTATCTACGACCGTGCTCACAGCGCTATCGCAGAGGCTGATCCTTCTGATTTCGACTTTGACAAGATCATGGAGGGTGCTCAGTGGTTCCACTGGAGCGGAATTACTCCTGCTATCAGCGACAAGGCTGCAGAATTGACCAAGTTGGCTTGTGAGGCAGCTAAGCGTCATGGCGTAACAGTATCTGTTGACCTCAACTTCCGCAAGAAGCTCTGGACACCAGAGAAGGCTATCTCTGTTATGCGCCCATTGATGCAGTATGTAGATGTTTGCATCGGTAACGAGGAAGATGCTCAGCTTTGCCTGGGCTTCAAGCCTGATGCAGACGTAGAAGGCGGCAAGACTGATGCTGAGGGTTACTATGGCATCTTCAAGGGTATGATGGAAGAGTTCGGCTTCAAGTATGTCGTTTCTACGCTCCGTGAGTCTCTTTCTGCTACTCATAATGGCTGGAAGGCTCTTATCTATGATGGTAAGGAGTTCTATCAGAGCAAGCACTACGACATCAACCCTATCATCGACCGCGTGGGTGGTGGTGACTCTTTCTCTGGTGGTTTGATCCATGGTCTCCTGACTAAGGAGACTCAGGGCGAGGCACTTGAGTTCGCTGTTGCTGCTTCTGCCTTGAAGCACACTATCCCTGGCGACTTCAACTTGGTTTCTGTTGACGAGGTTGAGAGCCTTGCTGGCGGTAACGCTAATGGTCGTGTACAGCGATAACATTTAACATTAAAACACAAAGATGGCAAAGTTTAGCAAAATGCAGGTCATGGCAGCTATGAAAGAGACTGGTATGGTTCCTGTATTCTTCAATAAAGATATCGAAATCTGCAAGAACGTGATCAAGGCATGCTACGAGGGTGGCGTTCGCGTATTTGAATTCACCAACCGTGGCGATTTCGCTCACGAGATTTTCGGAGAGTTGGTAAAGTGGGCTGATAAGGAGTGCCCTGAGATGATCTTGGGTGCTGGTACAGTGGTTGACGCTGGTACTGCTTCCTTGTATCTCCAGTTGGGTGCAAACTTCATCGTTGGCCCTAACTTCAATCCTGACATTGCTCCTGTATGTAACCGTCGTTTGGTGCCTTATTCACCAGGTTGTGGTTCTGTAACAGAGATCAACAATGCTCAGGCAGCAGGTTGCGATGTAACCAAGGTATTCCCTGCAGGTAATGTAGGTGGTCCTTCATTCGTTAAGAATGTAATGGCACCATTGCGTTGGAGCAACATCATGGTAACAGGTGCAGTAGAGCCAACAGAGGAGAACCTTACTCCTTGGATCAAGGCGGGTGTTTTCTGTGTAGGTATGGGATCTAAACTCTTCCCTAAGGAGACTGTTGCTGCAGCAGATTGGGCTGCCATCACAGCCAAGTGTCAGGAAGCTTTGGGCTACATTGCTAAGGCACGTGCATAATCAGGATGCATAAAAGATTTCATCATATTTATGGCATCGCCATCATCTGTATGATGGTGGCGATGTTTGTTTTTTCAGCTTGTTCGCCATCGCATAAGGGCGAAGTAGATGAGCTGAATCATCTTTCTTATGCGCTTCACTATCGTAACCTGGACTCTACTAAAGTATTGGCAGAGAAGGCTTTAGCTCTTTCTGAAGACTATCCTGCCGGATATGCGGAGGCTTGCAACAACCTGGCTTTTGTGGCTATTGCCAAGATGGATTACCATACTGCCAAGCGATGGCTTGACAAGGTAAACGAACGCAGTGACAACCAGATAGAACTCCTTATTGCCGACGTTCAGAATATGCGACTCTGTCAGCGTGAGGCCCGCAACAAGGATTTCTATAGCTTCAGGGAAAAAGCCATCCGTAAACTGCGAAGAATCGGTGAGGAAATAGATAACCTTCCTCTTCGGGAGCGTCATCGCGCCATTTATGCGAAGAGTGAGTTTGATATCGTAGCTGCCACCTATTTTTATTATGTACAGCTAGACAAGCCGATGCTCAATGCGCTGGCAGATCTTGACCCGGATGAACTGGAACAGGATACGGCACAGTATCTCAACTATCTTTATAATATGGGAGCTGGTGGCGCCATCACTCATGGCACCCCACAGGAAATCTGTCAGGCGGAATTTGATATGCTCATTCGCCTCTACTTTTTGGCAAGTGGCAGCAATCCTTATCCATACTGGCAGGCAAACGCACTGCAATCTATCAGCGAACATATTCAGGATCCGGAACAGCGCGATTTCCTGGTAAAGAACAATCTGCCGGCTTTCCAGTATCTCAATGTAGAACAGATGCCTTTGGAACTTCTGGCAGGAAACTTTGCGCAACGCGCACTCAATATCTTTTCTGAATATGGAGACGTTTACCAGACGGCAGGAGCATACCGCACACTGGCAGAATGCTACTGGCAGATCAAGGATTATAAATCGGCAGGCGATTGTCTGAATAGGGCACTCAACCAGAACAGGGCTATCCAGCAGGCACCCGACCTGGTGGCTTCTATCCGGGAAAGACTCAGCCTGGTTTATTCCGCCATCGATGATAAGCCGGAAAGCGATTACAACCGCAATATTTACCTCGACTTGCAGGAGCAGAGCCGACAAGACAGGCAGTTGGAAGCGCGTGCCACTCAGTTGGACAACAATGCCGTCCAGCTGAACACGATGATTGCTGCGGTAATCTTTATGATAGTCTTGGTCGTGGTCTTGCTCTATGTATTCGACAGAATGAAGCGCCGCAATACCAAGGAAAGTTCTGTAGAATCCCTGCTGATACCTTTACATGAATGGGAAGAACAGAACATGCAGCATATCAATTTGTTATCAGAGAAGCATGAAGAATTGGAAGAAGCCAAGAATATGGTCCAGCTTCATATATCTGACAATAAGCGCCGCAACCTGGAACAGCGTGCCAAGCTTTCTCTGGTCAATAGCATCACCCCATTTATCGACCGTATGATCCATGAGGTAGATAGGCTGAAGAAGGGAGATGATCCAGAAGAAGTGAAACAGGAGCGATATACCTATATCTCAGAGTTGACTGATAAAATCAATCAATATAATTCGATTCTCACCGATTGGATACAGATGCGCCAGGGAGCCATCAATCTCCGTATTGAGAGCTTCCCGCTCCAGCCACTTTTCGATATTGTAGCCAAAGGAAAAATGAGTTTTCAAATGCGTGGGGTTAAACTGACCGTACAGCCTACAGATGCCACGGTAAAGGCAGATCGTACGCTGACACTATTCATGATTAACACCATCGCCGACAACGCCAGGAAGTTTACACCTGCAGGAGGTGAGGTCGTGGTTAGTGCCAAGAGCCATCAGGCATTTGTGGAAATATCCGTAGAAGATACAGGAAAAGGTATGGATGAAGAAACACTGCAACACATCTTCGACCGCACCTATACCGGCGGACATGGATTCGGTTTACTCAACTGTAAGGGCATTATCGATAAGTACAAGAAAATCAGTTCGCTCTTCTCTCCTTGTAATATTCAGGCAGAGAGTGAGTTGGGGAAAGGTAGTAAGTTCACTTTCCGACTGCCTTGCGGTATTCGGAAAATGCAAATGATACTGATGCTTGCCTTGATGCTGATAGGTTGTAATATCCCATCTGCCGTACAGGGAAGCACCCGGAATAATGTCTCTATGCACAGAACTGACAAGCACAGAACTGACAGGCACTGGGGCAATAAGCAGACATCGCGATTGCTGCAAACAGCAGCATCCTATGCCGACAGTGCCTATTTCAGTAATATCAATGGTACCTACGAGCGGACCCTGGCTATGGCAGATTCGTCTCGCAGCTATCTCAACCGATACTATCTGACATTGAATCCTGATGGGAAATATCTGATGGTGGCACATCCCATGAAAGGAACCGCTGCCGAAATCCATTGGCTGCACGACAGTTTGCCAACCAACTACGAGGTCATACTCGATATCCGCAATGAGAGTGCCGTGGCAGCGCTGGCGCTCCACAAATGGGAACTATACGATAGTAACAACAAGGTATATACACAACTCTTCCGTGAACGGAGTGCGGATAATTCGCTCGATAACTACGTAAGAACCATGCAGACTTCAGAAAACTCGAAGGCTGTAGCCATCGTCTTGCTGATTATCCTGCTGTTACAATTGCCACTGGCATATTATCTGCTATACTATCGCCACATCCTCCGTTATCGCTATGCCGTAGAAAAGATCAATGCTATTAACAAGGTGTTGCTCAGTGGTGATTCCAACACGGATAAGCTGAAACAGATTACCGGAATCTGGACTCCATCCGGCAGCAATAACATACGTAACGTTCAGCTTTTCCCTCAGCTCAACGAGGTGGTGAAACGTATCTCGCAGGCACTGAAGCAAAGCATTGATATGCAGCAGAATGAGGCTACGAATATAGAAATGGCAGAAGATGAGCTGCATCGTGCAGAGTATGAAAACGGAAAGTTGCACATTGCCAATTCCGTACTCGACAACTGTCTCTCTACGCTCAAGCACGAAACAATGTATTACCCATCGCGAATCAGACAGCTTATCGACAGTACCCCGGAGGATGTTACTTCCCTGCAGGAGTTGGTGGATTACTACAAGGCAATATACACGATGCTCAGCGCACAGGCAATGGAGCAGGTGGAAGGAACCGTGAAATGCGACGCAGACTTGCTGGCATATCTCAGGAAGCTTATCACTGGCGGAGTGAAGAACTTCACTTATCAGGAAACAACCTCATCATCCACCTATGTAACCTGCCAGTATATCCTTCACGATATCCCATTTGACGCAACCCGGCATCCACATCTCTTCACACCGCTCACCAGCGATATGAAGTATCTGGTGGCCCGCCAGATTGTGAGAGAAATAGGGGAGGCAACCAACCTGCGTGGCTGTGGCATTCTTGCCAAGCCGTCATCTGATGGCAAACTCATGATAGAAATCGTTTTACCTGAAAAAATAATAAAGACAAAGACATGAATAAATTTAAGGTTATTATAGTAGAAGATGTGCCTCTGGAATTGAAAGGCACAGAAGGAATCTTCAAGAACGACATACCCGAAGCTGAAATCATCGGCACTGCGGATAGTGAAATCGCTTATTGGAAACTCATCAAACAGCAAAAGCCAGACCTTGTACTGCTTGACCTTGGCTTGGGTGGCTCCACCACTGTTGGAGTAGAAATTTGCCGTAGTACAAAAGAACAGTATCCTGATGTGAAGGTCCTGATCTTTACCGGTGAGATTCTCAACGAGAAGTTATGGGTAGATGTGCTCGATGCAGGATGTGAAGGCATCATCCTCAAGAGCGGAGAATTGCTTACCCGTGGTGACGTGGCTTCCTGCATGAGTGGAAAGAAGCTGGTTTTCAACCAGCCGATTCTCCAGAAAATCGTTGATAGATTCAAGCAGAGCGTAGGAAGCCAGCTGATGCATCAGGAGGCGATGATCAATTACGAGATTGATGAGTACGACGAGCGATTCCTCCGCCATCTCGCCCTGGGTTATACCAAGGAGCAGATCACGAACCTGCGAGGTATGCCATTCGGTGTAAAGAGTCTGGAAAAACGGCAGAATGAACTCGTACAGAAGCTCTTCCCTGATGGAAATAACGGAATGAGCGTGAATGCGACCCGACTCGTGGTACGGGCATGCGAGTTACGCATCATCGATATTGATAATTTGCAGGCTGATGAAGAATAGTCATACATTCAGCAGGATATGTGGCTATTCCATGTTCCTGCTGATACTGGCACAGATAGTACTGGTGCTGGCTTCATGGCTCATCACTGCCGCTATGCCCGATGTTTTTCCCCGGTCATTGCTCAGCCCGGAAGGTATCCGATGGTTCTTCGGCACTTTCACCGCCAACCTGCAGTCACCTTGGCTGGTATGGCTGTTGCTGATCAGCATTGCCTGGGGTACGCTACGGGCAAGCGGCTTGTTAAAATACGATCATAAGGTTTACCGACAGCGCAATGCCTTGCGGTTGGTTTGCCTGGAATTCGTCCTGTTTATCGGTGTGATGCTGTTGCTCACGCTCATCCCTCATGCCATCCTGCTCAATGTGATGGGAGGATATGCCTCCAGCAGTTTTTCCAGAAGCATCTTGCCCTATATCTGTTTTATGGTCATTGTCATGGCACAGTCTTTCGGCGTAGTCAGCCAAAGACTGAACAGTATTGAGGCAATGGGAGAGGCAATGGCGGATGGAGTTCGCCTGTCTGCTCCTCTCTTTATCATCTATATACTTGTCATTCAATTATATAGTTCTGTAGATTATCTTTTTTGATGATCTTTGATAGTATATCAATTCATCATACTAAAAAAGCAAAGGGGCATCCCAATCACTTGGAATGTCCCTTCTTTTGGTATATATTTGGTTTGATAAATTGGTCTAACTATCTTCTGCCACCGAATGAACTGCCGCCATTATGGCTCTTGCTACGGGAAGAACCACCTCCAAAGGAACTGCGGGCACCATTGCTGCCTCCGCCAAAGGAACGGCTTCCACTGCTGAATGAACGGCTGTTATTCAACGAATTGCCGCCACGGTGACCACCGAAAGAACCATTGCTTGGAGTGCTGGAACGTGGAGTGAAACCATTATTAAACGAACGGCTGTTGTTGGTAGAACCACTGCCGAATCCGCTTCGGTTATAGCCCCCAAAAGAACCACCGCCTCGGACACCACTTCCAAAGGTAGCATTATTTTGGCGACTGTTGCCAAAAGAATGATCACGTGTAACCGTAGTTCTTGTACTGCTCTGACGATTGAGATTGCCGAAGGTCTTGCCACGACCATAATCGCCACGATTGAATCCATCGCGCATACCGAATCTTGGTTCCTGACCTCGAACACCGATAGGGCGCGGACCGCCGAATTCACGTCCGTAATACCAGCTTCTGCCACCATTCATTCTCCAGCTGTGTCCACCACGATATACAGCATAGAAATGAGGTCTTCCGAAGAAGAAGTAATCTCTGCGTGGGTAGCGTGCATAGATGCCGAAGTGGAAGAATCCACCATACCAGTAAAGAGGACGGTAGAAATAGCTTGCGGCACAGAATGAGCGATACTGCCAATCCAGAAGGATGTAGCTCAAGTCGAGATTACGCTGACGCCAATAGATGCCGTAGAGATCGTCGTAAGTATTCACGCCCATCAGATAGTCGAGGTTGACCTCATAGGCTGCCTCATACTGATCATCTGTCAGATTCAGCTCGTAAGCCATTTTGTCTGTCAGAAACAGAGCCTGCTGGCGAGCCTGTTCATAACTCATTGCTGATGCAGAACTGAATGTCATCATGAACATTGCTACTAGTGCTATGATAAACTTCTTCATAATCTTATCTTATTATATGTTAAACTTCCATTTTCCAGGAAACCATCAGATTCCAGAATCATCGTCAATTCAGTCATCTTTCTGATTTCTGCTGCAAAGATAAGGCGATTTATGGAGGTATAGTAAGGATTTTCCCTAAACCGATAGAGGAAATTCCCTAAACGATGCTTTTTTTCGAAAAAAAACTGTAATTTTGCAGTCGGAATGAACATTTAGAGTGATTCAAATAGATAACTTAGAGTGATTTAAATAAATAAAATGATAGATTCAATACAGAATATTTTAGTTCAGGTTAGCGATTTTCTTTGGTCGTATATCATCATCACCATCTTGATATGCTGTGCCGTGTTTTTTACTTGGCGTACCCGTTTCGTGCAGTTTCGTCTCATCCGCGAGATGGTCAGGCTCCTGCTGCATCCCGATAAGGTTCAACCAGAGGAGATTGGCCAGGAAGAACTGTCTATGGATGTAAAGGTGGATGGTGAGATGAAGCACATCTCTTCCTTCCAGGCTTTCGTGGTGGCATTGGCCAGTAGAATTGGTACAGGTAATCTTGCAGGAGTAGCTACAGCCATCAGCATCGGCGGTCCGGGAGCTGTCTTCTGGATGTGGATGCTCGCTTTGCTGGGTTCTGCTTCAGCCTTCATCGAATCAACGCTTGCCCAACTCTATAAGCGCAAAGGTAAGACTTCCTTCTATGGTGGACCTGCCTATTATATGAAATATGGATTGGGAAAGGGCTGGATGGGTATCCTCTTTGCCGTTCTCATGATCATCACCTTTGGTTTTGCCTACAATTCCGTTCAGAGTAACACCATCTGTCTGGCATGGCAGAAGGCTTTTGGTATCGAGCCTGCCACCATGGGCATCATACTCACGGCGCTTACATTGCTCATCATCTTTGGTGGTATTCAGAGAGTAGCAAAGTTCTCTTCTACGGTAGTTCCTGTCATGGCAGTTGTCTATCTCCTGATAGCCGTTGGCGTAGTGATTTGGAATATCACCAGTTTGCCTAAGGTTTTATTAATCATTATTGAAAATGCCTTCGGATTCAATCAGGCTGCAGGTGGAGTACTGGGCGTCACAGTGATTCAGGGCATCAAGCGAGGCTTGTTCAGCAATGAGGCCGGCGAGGGTAGTGCTCCTAATGCTGCTGCGGTGGCTACGGTGAGCCATCCGGTAAAACAGGGATTGATTCAGGCGCTGGGTGTCTTCACGGATACCTTGGTAGTATGTTCCTGCACAGCATTCATCATCCTTATGAGCGGGGTAGATGTCACTGCATCCAATGGTATCCAACTGACTCAGGATGCCTTGACCCACGAAATCGGAAGCATCGGAAATCCTTTTGTAGCAGTCATGATATGGCTCTTTGCCTTTAGCAGTATCATCGGCAATTATTATTATGGTGAGACCAACGTGAGATATATCAAGGATTCCAGACTGGGCGTATTTATCTATCGCCTTGCCGTGGCAGCGATGGTGATGATTGGAGCCATCGTGTCACTTGATTTTGCCTGGAGCTTTGCAGACATCACAATGGCACTTCTTACCCTTTGTAATCTTGCTGCCATTGTTTTACTTTCTCGCCAGGCAGTCTTCCTGTTGCAGGATTACCGCCAGCAGAAGAAGGAAGGCAAGAATCCTGTATTCAACAAGGAAAAGATGCCTGAGATAGCAGATAAACTGGAGGCATGGTAATTCACCATGCCACCAGTTTACCCGTTCTACTTATTACTAAGTTTGATATTACCATAAGCGCTATTTATCATAACGTCCCTTAAAAGTAAAATAGTAGGGGCTCTCTTCATACTTAGAAAGAGAGCCCAACCTATAGCTTATTTCAATACAAACACCTTGGTTTCGTGAGCTTTCAGGTACATATTTTTTCTAAAAAAACGTTAGTCCTTAAACATATTTAATACTTTGTGCCCCTTACATTCGCCATAATTTCATACCTTTGCAAAAAAATAACAAAAAGAAGAAGATATGAAAAAGAAAGATGGTATGACAGGATGGCTAATGAAATGCAGTAGCAGCTGTCTGATATTCATGGGATGCAGTCTGATGATTACGGGATTCAGCCTGCTGTTGACAGGATGTACGGAAAAAGCCAGGAAGATCGAAAAGAAGAATATCAAGGTGGAAACAATCTCTGTAGGAAATACAAACCTGGGGGGAACGAAAGACTATGTGGGTACCATCGAGGAAAAGATGGGGTCAACACTCAGTTTCGAAATCGCCGGAAATATTACTTCCATCCGTGTAGATGAGGGTGACAGAGTCAGCAAAGGTCAGTTGCTCGCCACCATCAACCCTACTACCGTGAAGGAGGCTCACCGGGCTACCCTCACCACCTTGAAGCAGGCAGAAGATGCCTACAGGAGATTCCTGCCCCTGCACCAGTCGGGAACCATCTCGGATATGAAATGGGTGGAGATAGAAAGTAAACTGGAACAGGCGAAGGCAGCCGAAAGCATCGCCCGTCAGCAACTCTCCCACTCTACACTCACCGCTCCATTTTCAGGCGTCATTGCTGCCAAGAATGTGGATATGGGAACCTACGTGCTTCCTGGTCAGCCCGTGCTGAAACTCGCCAATGTGGCTCAGGTCAATGCCAAGGTTTCCGTACCCGAAGCTGAAATCTCGCTTCTCCACGTAGGCGACAAGGTGAAACTGACGGTTACCGCTCTTTCCGGAGCCGTCTTCTATGGGACCATCTCAGAAAAAGGCATCGATGCCAATCCTATCTCGCATACCTACGACATCAAGGTGGGTATCACCAATCCGCAGGGTCGTCTGCTCCCGGGTATGGTCTGCAATGCCCAGATTCAGGGCAGCGCAGCAGCACCGGCTCATATCATCGTTCCGCCGCAAAGCGTTGAATTGGATGTAGATAACTCCCGATTCGTTTGGACCGTAGTAAACGGCAAGGCGCACCAGCAACCTGTAACCATAGGCGATTTCGAGGGAGATGGCATCATCATTCTCTCGGGACTTCATACTGGCGACCAGGTCATCATCAATGGTCAGCAGAAGGTATCAGAAGGTATGAAGGTTGATACCGGAAAGAGTAACAACCGATAAAATGTGGAGGGAAAAGATATGAATCAAGACACAAATCAAGAGATAAACAAGCCGAGGATTCCGCAGAAGGACACCGCCCTTCACGACCATATCAAGGCTCGCATTACGAGAAAACCCAACCGCATCATCAAGCGTTCGTTCATCGAATCGGCGATGTGCAACCATAATATCGTGATGCTCCTCATGGGTATGCTCGTTTTCGTGGGCATTCTGGGCATCTGCATCATGCCTAAGCAGGAAATGCCGCAATTCACCATCCGCCAGGGTGCCTGCGTTGCCGTATATCCCGGTGCCACATCCGATGAGGTGGAAGAACGGGTGGCGAAACCCCTGGAGAATTTCATCTTCGGATACAAGGAAGTAAACAAGAAGAAGACCTACACCCAGAGCAAGGACGGCATGCTGATCGTATTCCTGGAACTCAACGATGATGTAGAAGACAGGGATGCCTTCTGGAGCAAGTTCAAGCACGGACTGCAGGCCTTCAAGGCATCACTCCCATCAGGCGTTCTCGCCCTGCAGGCAGTGGACGACATCGCCGATACCTCTGCCCTGCTCATCACGATGGAAAGCAAGCAGAAAACCTATAGGGAACTGAACACCTACATCGACCGGCTGAAGGACCGCCTGCGCCGCATCGATGCCATTTCCAACCTCCGCACCTACGGACTGGAGAACGAACAGATCAGTATCTATCTGGATCAGAACAAGCTGGCTAAATACGGAATCGGTTCCTACAAGGTACTCAACCAGCTCGCCCTACAGGGCTTCACCACCATGAGTGGAAACCTGGAGCTGGGCAACCTCAACCTGCCCATCCACATCACCGACTCCTACAACAACGAGCGCGATGTGGCAGAGCAGATTGTCTATTCCGACCCCAAGGGCAACATCGTGCGCCTGAAGGATATTGCCCAGATCAGGAGAGAATACCCCAAATTGAGCAAATACATCAAGAGCAATGGCAACAAATGCGTGCTCCTCTCCATCGAGATGCGACCGGGCAATGATATCGTGAAGATGGGAAAAGACGTTCACCAGGCGATGGATGAGTTTGAGCAGACCCTGCCCGATGATGTGCATATCAATACCATCACCGACCAGAGCAAGGTGGTGAGCGAATCGGTGCTCAACTTCCTCCGAGAACTGCTCATCTCGGTCATCTCCGTCATCATCGTGGTCATCCTGCTTATGCCACGCCGCGTGGCAGAGGTATCCGCCCTCAGCATCCCGATCACCATCTTCTCTTCGCTGGGCATCTTCTATATTTTCGGTATGGAACTGAACACCGTCACCCTGGCTGCCCTCATCGTAACCCTGGGTATGGTGGTGGATGATTCCGTTGTCATTATCGACAACTATATGGAGAAGCTGGGCCACGGCATGTCGCGCTGGCACGCAGCCATCGCTGCCCCACGCGAGTTTTTCATGTCGGTACTCTCCGCCACGCTCAGCATCTCGCTCACCTTCTTCCCGTTCCTCTTTACCATGCATGGTGACATGGGCGATTTCGTCAAGTCGTTCCCTTGGGCGATGTTCATCATCCTGAGCATCTCGCTTACGGTTTCGCTGCTGCTTACACCTTATTTACAATATAGGGTGATTCATAAGGGCATCAGCAGTCAGCCTACCCCCAACGCCCGGAAGAAACCGCTCGATTATCTGCAGATGGGTTACACCTGGCTGTTAAAGCACTGTTTCGCCAGTCCTCGCATCACCCTCATCGTGGGCGTGGTGCTGGTAAGCATCGGTGCCGTCATCTTCGTGAATCTTCCGCAGCGAATGATGCCTATCGCCGAGAGAAACCAGTTTGCCGTGGAGTTCTATCTTCCTAACGGAACCACAGCCGATAGAACTGCACAGGTGGCAGATTCGATGGCTCACATCCTGCAGCGCGACTCGCAGGTAACGGCGGTAACCACGTTTATCGGACAGGGTTCGCCCCGTTTCCATACCACCTATGCTCCGCAGATTGGCGGTTCCAATTTTGCCCAGTTCATCGTGAATACAGTAGATAACGGTGCCACCGAAGAGGTACTCGACCGATATGCCGACCGCTACTCCAACTACTTTCCGGATTGCTACATCCGCTTCAAGCAGATGGATTACAACAATGCCAGCTACCCTATCGAAGTAAGAGTGAGCGGCGACAGCATCAGCGATCTGAAGGCTGCCGCCAGGAAGATAGCCGCCTGCATGCATCAGATAGAAGGTATCAATCTGATCCGTTCCAATTTCGAGGAGCCGTTGCCGGGCATCCGGGTTACGCCGGATGCTACCGAGGCCAACCGTCTGGGTGTGAACAAGACGCTGCTCTCTGCCGATCTTGCCATTCATTTTGGTGATGGCATTCCGATGTCCACCCTTTGGGAAGGCGATTATCCGGTGAAGATGGTACTGAAGTCGGAGAACGACAGCGACCTTGCCAACGAATACATCCCTGTGATGGGCGGAACATCGAGTGTGCCGCTCCGTCAGCTGGCTAAGATTTCTCCCGACTGGCACGATGGCTGCATCGTCCGACGCAATGGCATACGCACCATTTCCATCATCGGTGAACCGTTGAGAGGTTATAATGCCAACCAGTTGTCCAACAAGCTGAAAGAGAGAATATCGAAACTCCCGCTCGGTACCGATCTGGATTGGGAGATTGGCGGTATGGCAGAAAAGGATGGCGAAACCATGCCACAGGTGATATCGGGTGTGATGATAGCGGTATTGATCATCTTCTTCATTCTGCTCTTCCATTTCAAGCGCATCAGCCTGGCTCTGGTGAATCTCTCCTCCATGTCGCTCTGCATCTTCGGTGCTGCGATAGGACTCCTGATTACCGGCTTCGATGTCAGCATCACCTGCATTCTGGGTGTCGTGAGTCTGATGGGTATTCTGGTAAGAAACGGTATCATCATGCTCGACTATGCCGAGGAACTTCGCCGCGACAAGGGCCTTTCGGTAAGAGATGCCGCCTTCCAGGCTGGTGAGCGCCGTATGCGTCCTATCTTCCTCACCTCAGCAGCAGCCTCGGTAGGCGTATTGCCGATGATGATAGAGAACAATACATTGTGGTCTCCGATGGGAGCCGTCATCTTCTTCGGAACCCTCATCTCGATGGTACTCATTGCCACCATCCTTCCTGTGCTCTATTGGATTGTATTCGATAAGCACGGAAAGTATAGCTTGAGGAAAAAAACATCAACACCCGGCAGAAAGGCAAGTTCTACAGAAAATAAAGTTTAAAGACACACAAGAAAAAAGCACGAGAAAAGGCTGGCAGGAAAAATTCCTACCAGCCTTTTGTTTTAAACTCCCACAGAATTTAAAAGTCACGCAGATTTGGAGACCTATGCGGTCTATGAAAGGTCCCACAGATTTCACCTACCGCTAGGCGTCCCGGCGGATTTGCAATCCGCCGTAGAAAAAGGTTCGACCTATTAAAAACCGGGGGATTTGCAATCCCCCAACAAAAGGAAAAGCATACTTCTTTGCTGCGGATTGCAAATCCGCAGAGCCTAAATAGGTAAGGACATTTTTTGACGCCGGATTTCAAATCCGGCGGAACGCCTAGCGGGCTTGCGTTCTTTTATTTTATACCTCATCCCCAAACGATGCACGGATAAGTTTATCTCTAATATCCGGATAATCCTTCTCCGGAATCCAGCCCTCAAGCCCATTAACAATTCTCACATAAATGCTGTGATGATAATCAGCCTGACCTCCTCAGACTGCGGAAATGTACTCCTTGCTCACACCAGTGGTATGATACAAACTAGAATAAGTAATATGATACTTATTCATTACTTCAACCAAAATTTTGCCAAATTGACTCATGTCAACGTGATAATTTGATTTGATCATATTAAAAAAAATTAAAAAATAAATGTATTTAAACTGTTAGTTCCCACTACGGGAACCGCCATTTCTATTCTTTTTTGTAACTTTGCGATATGAAACCAGCGAGATACTGCCTATCCCCAACTCCTTTCACAACATCATGTAAACGGAACAATCCGCTTTACCAACAATAGAAGATGATAAAATGAAGAAAAAAGTATCACAATTCGCAAACATGACCAGCAAGACTCCCATACAGGGAGACCTCGAAAGCCTGGTTTCATTCATGAAAACCGATGAGAAACTCAAGTTCCTCACCCAGTCGTACCGTCTTACAGGCAAGAAAACCTTCAAGGCGGATGCACCCCTCTTTGCCCCAGCCTGCTACCTCGAAGGAGGCAAGGGTCAGGACAACATCCGGGAACTCACCCACCTATCTCTCGTAGATTTCGATGAGCTCTTCACCGAGATACCTCCCGATATCACGGCTCTCAACGCCCTGAAGCAGAAACTCTGCGACGATCCGCATACCCTGCTCTGCTACATCAC
>NZ_JBBNGE010000022.1:0-53194 GCF_040095255.1 Segatella sinensis
ATGTACAATAAAAGAATTTTGGTCGTTTTACAAGTAAATTCTCACGAAACCCTATAGGTTGCGGATTTGAGGGTATAGATAAATACTTCTAATGGTATCCACAACTTTCCCTTGTTTCATCAAAAAATACCCTTAGGGATAGAAGCTGTTTCCAGTTATCAGGAATGCTTCTTTCCCTAAGGGTATTGGTTTTCTTAATAAGGAGTATGATTATATCTGTCCTGATTCTACCTGTCTCACCACTCTTTCCGTGAGCCTATCTACTCCGTTCGGATCATATTTCTTGTTGAGGCTGGCACCGAAGAGGGCGGCGAAAGCCTGGTAGAAACCGGCACGGATAGGGCCGAGGAATGCCTGGATAAGGTGATAGGAGGACGAATTGCACTCACGATACACCAGTTTGATGCAGAGCTTGCCCTGTGCATAGGTGAGTTTCTTCATTCTCGGTGTATATTCCTGCTTGATGCTTTTCTCCACCAGTTTCATGTGCGCATCCTTCGCCTTCTTGTTGGGCAGGGTTTCCAGATAGTCACCCGTTTCGATGATGATCTTTCTCACCTCTTTGGCTATCGGCAGAACTTTCTTGATGTTATATACCAGACGGTTGTACGCCATTCTTTCCTTGGCGTTCTTGAACACCGGCTGTGGATAAACATACACGTTGTTCACCTGTACATACTGTATGCTGTCGTGGTCGAGCAGCACCTTTCCCACCTTCACCATCGGTTCGAAGGTAGGAGCATCCATATCGACTTCCTTGTTTTCAGGCTTGTCGTCATCCGTCTGTGCCATTGTCTGCAGCGTGATGCAGAAGAGCATCGCCAGCAAAAAGAATATCTTCTGTTTCATAAAAATCTTCTTGATCCAATTTTAAAAATCCGCTCCCTGTCCGGAACATCTCTTATATATAAAGAGGTGTAATCCTCTTCAATTCCTAATTATGCCGCAAAATTACAGATAATTTCCCATTTAGAGAAAGAAAGTTACTCTTTTCTTACTCATTTTCAGAATTTCGCAGTATCTTTGTGGAAATTTAATAATTCTTTTGCCTGTCTATGAAGTATTGGCAACCTATCATCCGCTTATTGTTGAAACTGTTTTTTATAGGCAGCTCCCAGTTATTCTATGTCCCTTCTGTTTGTGCCCAGGACTCCTCTTCCCGGTCGGAAGAAGATAGGGAGAAGCATGTCTCTTTGCGTCCTTGGCAGGAATATCTGATGGAACTCTCGGAGATGGAGGATTTCGAACAGACTGCCTGGGAGGATTATGAGGAGGAACTGGAGGAGCTGGCGCAGCATCCGCTGAATCTGAATACGGCTACCCGCGAAGAGATGGAGCATCTGCCTTTCCTCACCCCTTCGCAGGTAGAGGATATCCAGGCATATCTCTATCGCTATCACGGGATGAAGACGATGGCAGAACTGGCTCTCATCCCCAGTATCAGCTGGTATCAGCGGCAGTTGATGAACAGCTTCTTCTATGTAGCCGACGAGACTCCCCGCCAGCAGTTCCCGAGCCTGAAGAATATCCTGAAGTATGGCAAGCACGAGGTGATGGGAATGGTGAAAGTGCCTTTCTATGAGCGCAAGGGCGATGGCAAGGGAGCCGATGGATACCTGGGATATAAGTATAGGCACGGGGTGCGCTATCAGTTCAGGTATGGCGACTATGTGAAGATGGGATTCGTTGGCGCCCAGGATGCGGGCGAACCTTTCGGAAGCGGCAGGAACAATCTGGGATATGATTTCTATTCCTTCTATCTGCAAGTCAGGAAATTAGGCAGATGGAAGAATATCACCCTGGGCAGGTATCGGCTGCACGAGGGAATGGGACTGATTCTCAACAAAGACTTCAGCTTCGGCAAACTCTCGGTACTGTCCTCGCTGGGCAGAACCACCAGCCAGATCAAGGTTCATTCCTCCCGCTCTTCTGCCAACTATCTGCAGGGAGCAGCAGCCACCTATACCTTGTTGAAGGGACTTGACCTTACCGGATTCCTCTCTTATCGCAAGATAGATGCCACGCTGAGTGATGAAGGTGGCATCAAGACCATTCTCAAGACCGGTCTGCACCGTACACGCAGGGAGATAGCCAGGCAGGATATAGCCTCCAATACGCTGGTGGGTGGCAACATCAACTATCGCCATCAGGGCTGGCATATCGGAGCCACCGGTTTCTATACCTCTTTCTCTCTTCCGCTGATGCCGGAAAAGGTGCAGTTGTACAAGCGGTTTGCTCCCGAAGGTGATGCCTTCTGGAATGTGAGTGTAGATTATGGCTATATTTCCCATCGCTGGACGATAGGTGGCGAAACGGCAACGGGTGATTGTGGAGCCGTCGCCACGCTCAATGCTGCTTCTTATCAGTTTTCCGACCATTTCTCGCTCACGGCTGTGCAACGGTTCTATTCTGCCAGATACTATTCCCTGTTCAGCAACAGCTTTGCCGAGGGAAGCAGCGTGCAGGATGAAAACGGCATGTATGTGGGGGCTACGTGGTCGCCAGGCAGTCGCTGGACCATTACCGCCTATAGCGACTTTGCCTATTTTGCCTGGCCTAAGTATCATACCCGTCAGAGTACGCAGAGCTGGGATCATCTGCTGAATATCCTCTATCTTCCTGCCCGTTCCTGGACACTGGGAGCCCGGGTCCGCTATAAGGAAAAGGCGGGAAACGCTACCGGGCGTCTCCGTTTCTATGCCAGCGTTACCATGAAAAACTGGAGTTCCAAGACGAGTGTGGATTATACGAAGTACCGGGAAGGAAATGCGGGCAGCGGTACCGGGAATGCTTCCAGTAGCGGCACCCAGAATGCTTCCAGCAGCGGTTATCTGCTGAATGAAAACCTCGGATATCATTGGCGGTGGTTGAGGCTGCAGGGCAGTTTCGGCTATTTTCACACCCAGGATTTCGCCAGTCGCATCTATGCCTATGAGCCGGGCTTGCTCTATCAGATGAGTTTTGGCAGTTACTTTGGCGAGGGCATCCGCTATGCCCTGATGGCGCGTTCGGAGATCAGCCGTCATCTGCTGGTTATAGCAAAGCTGGGCAGCACCGATTATTTCGACCGCACCCACATCTCTTCCGGCTTGCAGGAAATCGCCGGTTCTCATCAGATGGATCTGGAGGTACAAGTGAAGTGGAAGTGGTGAAATCTGGGATTTATACTGCTTTCCCAGTCCTTCTTTTCAGGAATATGATGCAAGATTATAAAAAAACTGGCGTTTTATTTGTGTATGTAAGAAAATCGGGGTATTTTTGCAATTGATAAGTATCCATGCTAACGACGAAAAAAAGAAAAGTGATGAAGATATTCATAGTGATTCCTTGCTATAATGAGGAAGAAGTATTGCCGAAGACCCTGGAGGTGCTTGGCAATCTGATCAAGAACATCAAGGTAAAAACAGACGCCGACACGGAGTTGCTCCTTGTTGACGACGGTAGCCGTGACCGTACCTGGCAGATGATTTCGGATGCTGCCAAGCAACATCATTATGTACACGGCATCAAGTTATCCCATAATCGTGGACACCAGAATGCACTCTGGGCAGGAATGGAAACGGCGGTAGATCATTGCGATGCGATGGTAAGTATCGATGCCGACCTGCAGGATGATGAGAATGTCATCATCGATATGGTACAGCAGGTGCAGGAAGGCAAGGATATTATCTATGGTGTAAGAAAGGAACGTAAGACCGATACGTTCTTCAAGCGATTCACAGCTCTTGCCTTCTATAAATTGATGCAGAGTGTGGACAAGGATACGGTGCAGAATCATGCAGACTTCCGAATGATGACCAACCGTACCCTCAAGGCATTGATGCAATATCCTGAGCGCAATCTCTTCCTCAGAGCCATCGTCCGCCAGTTGGGTTTCCGAGAGGGATTCGTCTATTACGACCGCAAGGCACGCGAGGCAGGTGAGAGCAAGTATCCGTTTACCAAGATGCTGAGCTTCAGTATCGATGGCATCACTTCGTTCTCCGTGGCACCATTGAAGTTTATCACCTTCCTGGGTCTGGCGATGACTTTAGTAGCCTTCATCATGATTATCTTTGCCTTGGTGGAGCATTTCCAGGGCAAGACCATTCAGGGCTGGACTTCCCTGCTTGTCTCCATGTGGTTTATCGGTGGCATCATCACCACGGGTGTGGGCATCACAGGCATCTACATCGGCAAGATTTATACCGAGGTGAAGCGCCGCCCTCGATACTTTATCGAAGAAAGAGTATAATCTTATCGAAGAAAGAAAATAAGAAGACTATAAATTTGATAGATACAAAAATAGCATCGGGTTGATGAATCCCGATGCTATTTTTTGTATCTGATTATTGATTATTTCTTTTGTGCGATGTTGGCACTTGTCTTTACAAACTGATAGAAGCCTACCGGATGGTGCCATTCTACGAGCCTCCTTACTTCCCAAACCTTCTGGAAGGTATAGTCCTTGCCGAATTTCTCTTTGAAATCTGGCATGTCTTCCTCTGGAATCATCAGCACGCCATCCTGTGGCAGCACCTTGTCAAACTGCTGGATCTTATCGCCCAGATAGAAGTTGAGGCTGAAGAAATGCAGCATATCTACTGACATATAAGAGTAGAGCTTGCTGGTATCAAACTTCTTTTCGATAACCGGCGCCAGATGCTTGTCTGCCTTCGTGTTGAGCACGGCAGGCTGCAGGGTGGAGTCGAGTGTGATGAAAATTGCGATAATCATCACCAATGTATATTTCATCATTTGGCTTGTCTCTTTTTTCTTGAGTGCCTTGAATATATGATAAGCCCCTATTATAAGAAACATATAGCATACGTAGAATAGGATACCATGAGTAGATTCCCCTATTGCATGGAGCATGGCGATGTTGTCGGCTGCATGCTTGCCATGGAAAATGGTATCTGGTATGCCGCCTGCTCGTATAACAAGCGTAGCAATCACAAGGATAACTGCCAGCGAGGCAATCACGCCGGCATATACCTTGATGGCTCCCATCTTTTCCTTCATCATCCAAACGATGTATTCGGCGATGAGATAAGCCATGAACGGATAGCATGGCAGCAGATAGACGCTGCGCTTGCTCTTTGGGATGCAGTAGAAGAAGAGCACCAGGAGGAAGGCGAGCCAGGTGAACACTTGCAGCGGAGTAGCCTTCTTCGCATTCTCCAGGAATCGGGTCTTTGAGAACTTTTTCCATGGCAGGATGAAGAGCGAGAACAGTAATAATAAGGTATAAGGAGCCCAACCCATCACGAGTGTAAGCAGATTGTACCACGCCGGGTTCTCATGCGATTCGTATGCCATCTTGCCCATGAATCGGTCGATGTTCTCTTCCTTTACCAGACGCAGGAACTCGTCGCCGCCTTGCAGATAGGCTGCATAGTACCAGCAGAATGGGATAATGAGCGAGAGCAGGGCGGTTAGCGCCATGCGCCATACGATGCCCCAGAAGTTCTCCCGTTGGGTAAGCATGAATACACCCATCACGAAGCATGGCAGGATGATACCCACAGGACCCTTGGTCAGCGTGGCACCGCTCATGCAGAGGATGGCAAGCCAAGGCAGCTGGTGCTTTCCTTTCTCCCACCAGCGATAGAGCAGATACATGGCTCCCACCATGAAGGCGGTGTTCACCATATCCACACGACAGTTGATTCCCGCACGGTGCACTTCGAAAGCGGTAAGTGTGAGGATGGCTGCGATGAGGCTGATCTGGGTATCCTTGCGCTTGGCATAGAACACGAAGCCGCCGATGGTCATCAATACCAGCGATACTGCGGATGGCAGACGGGAGGTGAACTCATTCACGTAGCCGATGAAAAGGCTGAAGAAAGCGATGCACCAGTGGAAGAAAGGTGGCTTGTAAGGGATGTCGCCTCCATTGTTGATAGGCAATATCCAGTTGCCATGTTCCAGCATGGTGTAGGCAACTACTGCCTCGCGAGGTTCTCCCTTGGTATTGAAATCAGAGAGTCCGAGGAATGGAATCAGCATCACGATGGCTAGAATAGTGATAAGCCATAGGGCTTTGTTGTACTTGATGTTCATGTCTTATCGAAGTCTTATAATGTTATTTTGTCTGCAAAGTTACATATAATTATTTGTTTATAGACAGAATAAGGTGGGAATTTTGCTTTTATTGGGATATAATTATTAACTTTGCACCCGATTTCTAAAGTAGAATAAAGATGAAACGATATTTTAAGGCTTTGGGTTATCTCCTTTCGGTGCATGTATTGGCATTGTTGGTGATGACTCTTTTCAGATTGGTAGAATTCATAGCCCTGCATGGCATGATAGTAGATGCAGGGGTGAGTAGGGTAATGGCGTTTGTCAAGGGTGTATGGTTCGACAATGTCATTGCTTGTTATATTTCGGTATTGCCTGTGGCTGTGCTCCTTGTAGCTGCCAGTCTGGGGTGGTGTCATCGCCGTTTGCTGCGTGGCATCAACATCTGGTATGCGGCATGGTTTGCCATCGCCTTCATGCCTTCGGCAGCCAATACCCCTTATTTCCAGTATTTCTTCAAGAACATCAACTCCAGCATCTTCGGGTGGTTCGGCTATGTAGCCACCACATCGGGCATGCTCTTGCAGGAGTCTTCCTATTGGCTCTATATCGCCCTCTATTTCGTGTTCACGGGGGCATTTATCTATGCGCTCGTCCGCCTGCGCCGCTATTTCGAGGGGCTTTTCCTGTTGCCAAAGGACAATATGCACCTGATGCTGGTGGTAAGCCGTTTCCTCATTTCTGCGGTGATGATAGGTTTCTGCCTTTTCGGCATCCGTGGCAGAATGGGCTATAATCCTATCAAGGTGAGCCAGGCTTACTATTGCGAGGATTCCTTCCTCAACCAGCTCGGCATCAATCCGGCATTTAATCTCCTTACTTCGGCACTCGACGATATGCGCAAGGAGAACAAGGAACTGCATCTCATGCCATACGCTGAGGCTATCACGAATACCCGTCAGTGGCTCGGTATTACGGGAAAGGTGGATAGCACGAATATTCTGAAGCGTGAGGTGGTGAACGATTCCCTGATGATGAAGAAGAATCATCCTAATGTGGTGGTGATACTGATGGAGTCGATGTCGGCAAACTTGCTGGGTACTTTCGGCAATCAGCAGCCGCTCACTCCAACGCTCGATTCGCTCTATCATCATTCCCTGGCGTTCACCCACTTTTATAGTGCCGGCATCCATACCAACCACGGTATGACGGCTACGCTCTACAGTTTCCCTGCCCTCATGTTCCGCAACCTGATGAAGGGAACGGTGACTCCGCGCCGCAAGGGTATCGCCACGGTGTTGAAGAAGTATGGCTACGAGAACATGTTCTTCATGACTCACGAGGCACAGTATGACAACATGAAGGCTTTCTTCCAGACCAATGGCTACGATGACATCTTCTCTCAGGAGAACTATCCTAAGAGCGAGGTGGTGAACAGCTTTGGCGTGAGCGACCATTTCGAGATGGGCTATGCCCTCAACACCATCAACCAGAAGGCGAAGACGGGCAAGCCTTTCATGGCTACCATCCTCACCGTGAGCAATCATCCGCCATATATCATTCCTGATTTCTTCAAGCCGAAGACCAAGGAGAAGGAAACGCAGATTGTGGAGTATGCCGACTGGGCGATAGGCGACTTTCTGAAGAAGGCAAGCCGGGAGCCTTGGTATAAGAACACGATATTCGTGATTCAGGCAGACCATGGCAAGCTGGTGGGTAAGAGCGAGGGCGAGTTGCCTCAGTCGTACAACCACATTCCGCTCATCATTTTCGGTCCGGGTGTTCCGCAGCAGCAGTATGCCGGTTTGGGTATGCAGGTAGATGTAATGCCTACGCTTTTCGGCCTGATGAATCTGAATTATGAGTACGAGGGCTTCGGCGTGGATTTGCTGAAGCAGCAGCGCCCGATGGTATTCTATTCGGCAGATAACCAGATTGTGGCAAGAGACCATCAGCGTTGCTTCGTTTATAATCCATCAATGAACCGCAATTTCTGCTATGATGTGTTGCCGAATGGCAATCTGAAGGAAAACAAGCAGGAGTCTAAGTTCTGGGATTTGAAGACCTATGTCTTCTCGAATATCCAGGCAGCGGAGTATATTGAGCGACATCAGCAATAAAACACGGATATCATCATAAACAGTAATCCCCCACCACGTTTTGGCTGCGTGATGGGGGATTAACTGTTTATATAGTTTTTCTATTTTTTATTGAGGCAAAATGTTGCAGTATTCCCGTTTGAACCACAGTTCGAAGACGGGGTCAACCATCTTGAAGCCATCGCCCGATTTCTCAATGAAGTCTCTTTCTACAAGAGTCTTCTTGTTCTTGGTGATGGTGCGTGGAGCACCGAGTCCATATTCTGCTACAACCTGTTGGGCATGGAAATGAGTCTCTCCCATGCAGACGGCACGCAGGAATGCTATTTGTGAGGCAGGCATGCCATCAATATCGGTAATGAACATATCGGCATTGGTATCCAGAAGTTTGGTAAGCTGTGACTGATAGATTTCCTCTGTCACCTCTGTTGCCGTACGTGTCCAGATGAGAAAGCAGAATTGCTGCATGTACCAGGAGTGGCATTGCACGGCATTGCAGATTCGCTCTATCATTTCATTGCTGATAGACTTGCCATAATTGTAGAAACTGTCGTGGATGAAAGGCTTCCAGTATTCCTTGGCTATCTTCTTCAATGTCATCATCTGTCCAAAACGGTAGAATGGATTCTTCGAGTTGCCGAATATATCCATCATCATGTGGCGTTTACTGCCATAGAGACAATAGGTCGTACTGTGTTGTCCCTGCCATACCGAACGCATGGTTCCTTCTAGGCGCTTCCAGTCGGGCAGGTTTGCCAATTGTTGGAACTCATCAATACACACGATGACATGGATGCCTTTTGCCTTGGCAATCTTTTCTGGTAGATTGAGTATTTCTTCGGCACTTTCCTTCAGGGGCTTGAAGTTTAGATTTACTTCTACGGCATTCACCGGGTCGCTGTTGATGGTAAGGCTTGGAGATATGGATTGGATGAACTTTACGATGTCAGCCCATCTCTTTTCCATCGTGGAAGAAACTCCCTGGAGTATTGCACTTGCAAACTTGTGGTAGAACTCTTCCTCAGAGAAAATCTTGAAGGCATCCAGATAGCATACTCTCACATCCTTCTGTTCTTGCTTCAGCTCTTCCATAGCTGCTTTGACAAGTGAAGACTTACCCCATCTTCTTGGAGAAATCAGCATCACGTTGATGCCTCCTCCAAGAAAAGTCTTGAGGTCTCTTCTATCTTCAATTCTATCAATGAAATATTCATTTTCAGCGATAGAACCATATTCAAATGGTATCTTGTTCATATACTTAAAGTCTTGATTCTCTGCAAAGTTACAAAATTATACCCAAAGGTATTATACCCTAGGGTATAATTTATGAAACTTTATGTATTTCTCTTCATCATTATCTCTTTTTCGAGTGTTATCAGCAATGAAATGGTGATATCATCAGAAACAGTAATCCCCCACCACGCAGCCAAAGCGTGATGGGGGATTAACTGTTTTAGGAGATTCAAGATGCCTTATGCAGAAAGTGTAGATGTGCTTTATGCCGAGAGGGTAAGCTTCTGCCAGATTTCGGTGTCGCCACTCTTCAGCTTCTTGCAGAGACCACGCTTGGTCCAGCGGCTTATCATCTTACGGATGGTTTCACGACTGGCTCCGTCGCCACGCTCACGGCTGGCATCAAAGAGGGTGAACTGCTCCGGGAGTTGGGCGAAGAGCAGGGTGTTACGGGATTTATAGACAGGGATTGCCTCGTTGTCCTGCTGCTGCTTGTCGAGGCGCAAGCCAAACATCTCCATCTGCATGGCGAGCACGTAGTCGGCTACAGCCTTGGCAAAACGGATGCAGGCATCGGTCTCCTCTTCGGTCTGCTCCAGAATGTGGAAGATAACGCCACAACGGAAGCCGATGACTGCGGAACGGCGACGATACACATCCATCACACGATCGGCATTCGCCAGGGCGAGTTGCCTCTTTGCTTCGAGCCACTGGCAGAACTCCTCGCACATACGGGGCAGCTCCATCACGCCGTGGCTACGCTCCAGCAGACTTACCGCCTTGAGGATGTTGGCCTGCTCCTCCTCGGTGTAGCCGTGGTGCTGGCTGAGGGGTGCGAAGGATGTATCTGGCATCTTGGCGAGCATCATGCGGGAAGAAGAACCATCCTCGATGTTGTCATCGGTGAAGAACTTCTGGAAGATGTTCTGGGTGCAGCAGCCTGTGAAGTTGAGCTGGGCGTGGGTTACGCCGCTGGTGGCGGTGATGTAATCCTGACCCACCTCGCTCTGGTCGAACGCCTTACGGAAGTAGTCGCCGAACACCTTCCATACGCTCTTCATCGAACCGAGCTCCTCGCTGAACATATACATGGTATGGCCATCGGCACAGAGCTGACGACGCATCAGGGCCGACTTAGAGATGGTATCGCCGATGTGACGGATGCAAGGCTTAGGGTCTATTACGCCCTTCTTGCCCTTGTGCTGCTGGTACCATGCCTCCTCCTCACGTGGTTTCTCATCGTCCTTATCCATCTTCTTCGCCCAGATGCTCTCGATTCTACGGCATACGCCCTTACCCGAAGCCTGCTCGCCGATGATGATAGACATGAGTGCCATCGGAGTCTCGCTGCCGTCGCAATACTTCGCCTTCACGCCGTCGGCGTAGGCTGCGGCAATAGGGAGGGCAGAGAAGAGGGCAGGCACGCGAGCCTCTGGGGCTACGCCAGAGAGTGAATCACGGAGTCCGAGTGGGAGCTGATCTACAGGAAAGTCGTTGAGTGGTTGTGTACTAGCTTTAGCAGCCAAAAGATTCTCAGAGTTTTGAATGGTTAAATTTTCCATGCTTTTAGTGTTTAAAAAGTTCGGTTGCCGGACTATCCGGTAATCGGGGGCAAAAATACGACATTCTTTTGTAACCGCCAAATTTCGGCTGGCGATAAGGTCCCAAATTCAGCAGCCGTTCGGAGCAAATTGTGTTAATAAATGCAACTCGTAGTTTTGTGGGTGGAGAAACATAGTATAAGAGGAGTAAAGTCATAGCTTCTCGGATCTCTAGTTTTTGTTTCGATACCTGAACCCCTCTTTCTTTCTCATAAAAAATAACACGGACAAATTGAATTTGTCCGGACAATTTGTCCGGTTGCTTGTAACTTATTGATTTTCTTCCTGTTATAAACCTATCGGACAACCATCCGGACAAATTCAATTTGTCCGTGTTTAAAAAATCGCCCCCGTTTATCCCTTTATGATATAATGCGTAAATAGTTGATTAATAGTAGTTTCTGTAAAAAGTTACTAGTTTTAAACAACTTTGTTTAAAACAACCTTGTTTAATCTGTTTTTTTTTGCTATCTTTGCAGAAGATTTGCTGCACTCGGCAATTTGAAAGCTTCTGCCCTTTCAGGGCGTGTGGAGCTTACATGCGATTTTCAGTAGTATATAATAAGGTAGTGATTATGAGAAAAAGTAAAGAAGCTCCGTTTGTGTTCGGTGTTCGTGTGGAGGGAGATTCTTTCACCGACCGAAGAGAGGAAACAGAACGCCTGAAGGCGAACTTTACGTATGGAGTGAATACGATATTGATTTCGCCTCGTCGTATGGGTAAGACTTCATTGGTGGATAAGGTGTGTTCGCTTGTAGAGAGCGAAGACATCAGGATAGCTCGTATAGATGCCTTTGGCTGTCGCTCTGAGAATGATTTTATCAATGCTTTTGCCACAGCTGTGGTTCGGGCTACTTCTTCAAAATGGGAAGAATGGATGGAGAATGCCAAGGTGTTCTTAAGCCGTTTCGTTCCGAAAATCAGTATCGGTCAAGATCCTTTGTCTGATTTCTCTTTGTCGTTGGAGTATAATGCAGGTAACAATACAACAGAAGAGGTTTTGAGACTTCCGGAAATGATAGCTCGGTCTAAAGGTTGTCATATCGTAGTCTGCATCGATGAATTTCAGCAGATAGGTGATTTCCCTGATTCCTTGACCTTCCAGAAGAAGCTCCGTAGCGTATGGCAATTACAGAGTCATGTATCTTACTGCCTTTATGGAAGCAAGAAACACATGATGGAACAAATGTTCCAGAATGCCAGTTACCCATTCTATCGCTTTGGTGATTTCTTCTATCTGAATAAAATTAGCGAGAAAGACTGGGTGGAGTATATCTGTCAGCGTTTCGAATCTACTGGCAAGCATATTTCTGAAGAGCTGGCTCGAGAAATCTGTCAGGTAACAGATAGGTATTCCTCTTATGTACAGCAGTTGGCATGGTTTGTATGGTTGCGTGTACAGGATGATTCTGTAGCAACAGAAGAGGACTTGAAATATGGAATAGACCGGTTGCTGGATGCCAGCGAGCCTTTGTTTATTCAGCAGACCGAAGACCTTTCTGCCTATCAGATGAATTTCCTGCATGCCATCACTAATGGAGTACATACCGGTTTCACCCAGACGGCAATATTGGAAACTTATCGCCTGGGTACTGCCGCCAATGTAACCCGCCTCAAGAAGTCCTTGATGGTGAAAGATCTGATTACAATACCTGCTCCTAAGCATCTGGAAATGAGTGACCCCATTTTGGCGTTGTGGCTCAAGAGAAGAGTTTGGAAGTTGACGTAATTTAGGCTTAGGGGAGATTGTCCGTGGATAAGACAACCTCTCCTGAGCCTTATTCTTCCGTTACTTCCTCGCACATTACCATTTCTGCTCCTCGGTAGATAACTACGAGTTTGTGGAGCTTAGTGGTCTTGACCGACTCCTTGACGATGTCGCTATTGGCATAGCGGCAGATTTGGGCAGAGGCTTCCTTGAAGAGAACTTGCAGCTGTTTGTCTTCGGTATTGGTCTTGCAGTATTTCAGTTCGATGATGTAACTGTCCACCATGTCCTTGTAGATGTCGCAGAGCGGAGAAAGGAAGATGTCGGCATAGCCACCATCGTTGTCTAGCTCTGAGATAGGGCGATAGAACTGGTTCTGGCTGGTCATCGCCAAGGTGAAACCATGCACGAATGCTTCTCCCTTCTGCTTGTCACGCTGAGAAGAGTAACGCTTCAGACTGTCGGCGATGAACTCAAAGTATGCCTTGTAGTTGCCATCGTATGCCAATTGAGACTCTAATTTTCCCTTATTGAAACTATCATAGGTCAAATCGTTCTCCTTGTAGGTGTCTAAGAGATATGTATACATCTGGTCTCGTACTACCTCGTTTGGAATGATAAACTTGGTGACTCCCTTGTAATCACCATCTATCGTTACCATGCCGAAATAGAAGAGCAGACTCAGGAAGTTGTCTGGGTCGTTGATGCGCTCGGCAGGGAAGTTCTCTACGAGCTTACCTGTGACGAATCCTTGGGTTACCAACTGCTGGATGATGCTGGCATCATGAGCAAATTCCTTGTCATGACGGATAAGCATACGTACTTTGTCATAGTCGATACGTATATTGCTCTCTACCATATTCTTAGGAATGTCGTAGTTGTTGCGGATGTACTTGTCTAAGAAGTTAAGTACCATCACAGAATTGTACATCGTAGTTTTTCCGTACTCCTCTTCGGCAAAGCAATAGTTGTCATACCATGGCTTCATCACCTTGATGAGTTCATCCACGCTGTGGTTGAATGGCAACACACTGGAGTAGTAGCCCAGCATATCTCTTACTTCATCCTCAGTGAATCCTGTCATTTCATTGAATTCCGGAGCCAGAGAGTAATTGGTGCCGATATTGAATCCGCTTGTCAGGTCATCCATCGTTACAGGGCTAACGCCTGTTACGAAGACACGTGCCAAGGTATCGCCTGCAGCTCCCTTGATGGTATCGAAGAATTTTCTGAGATATCCTTCGCCATGGGTCTGTATGCGGTATCTCTGTTCATGCTCCTTGTGTGCGAGAATCTGGTTGGTGAAGTGGTCGTACTCGTCAATGAAGAGATAAATCTTCTGACCAGATTTTTTGCTTTGGGTGCAAAGATAGTTTAATTGGTTGACGGCATCTTCCTGTTGGTTGAGGCCTTCTTTGGTACCTTCTGGTAAGAGATGCGAATATACATCCACGAAGTAATTAAACTGCGTCCTGCAATAATTGTCCATGCCATGCTTGTAGTCGTTTAGGTCGCCTACAATAATGGCAAAGTTGAGATGGATGATGAGATAACTATTATGTTCGGGAGTTGGATTCTCACCAATATAAAGCTTGCCAAAAATTTCATCAAACTTGTCTTTCTTGTTGATGTCATAGTAATTTTCAAGCATGGAGATGGTAAGGCTCTTGCCGAATCGGCGAGGCCTTATAAAGAAGAAGTACATATTAGAGTCTTCTATTTCCTCGATGAAAGGAGTCTTATCTACATAGTAGCAATCCCTTTCAATCACATCCTCAAAATTCTGCATACCATAAGGTATTCGCTTGCGATAGATTCGCTTTTTTCTTTCTCTTACCATAGCTCTTTACTTTTTGCAATGACTGAGTACAAAGTTACGAAATATTCTTGAAAGTCGATATGCTAGTGGCATTTATTTATGAAACTTTATCAAAGATAAGATGCCAGCACTTGGGCTGGCATCTTATTGTTACTTAAAGAATCTGTTAAGCTGTTTGATGGCTTTGTCAAGTAAATGCTGCCCCCCTCCATATCAAGATGCAGGCAGGTGTATACAGACGAGCGTATTCCTTGATGTAATACCAGGGTTTGCTGTTTTTTCCGCTATGGAATTTATATTTCAATTTTTGAATATTCATAGGATTTCTTTTTGTTTATGAAAACGCTGATGATGTTATTAGGTACAAAAATACGAAATATACTTTAATCTTGCAAGAAAATGGATAAAAAAAGCAAGTATCAATGAAGGAAGAAAGATAATCTTTCTAAAATTTGGCGTTTCTGATAGTTTTTCGTATCTTTGCAACCTATGAGATACCAGGAAGGTATCTTGTTAAAGAATATAAAAGAATTGTATGTTAGAAGTACGTGATAGATTAAACTTCGAGGATTATCTGGATTCACTCTTGAATAGCGTAGAGAGTGATGACTTGGAGTTTAAAAGTGCTGCCGGTGGATTTCCTGGTAGCTTTTGGGATACTTACTCAGCCTTCGCCAATAGTGAAGGAGGAGTTATCGTGCTTGGAGTTATAGAAAGAAAAGGTAAGTTCTATATAGATAATCTATCTGATGAACAGATAGAGAAATACACCAAGGACTTTTGGAATAATGTGAATAATCGGGCTACGGTTAGTTGCAACCTGTTAAAAACAGAAGATGTTGTGGTAGAAGATTACAATGGTCACAAACTTATGTTATTCTTTATTCCTCGTGCATCCAGAGAACAGCGTCCTGTTTATAGAACGTCTCAACCCTATAATGGTACTTTTAAGCGCAATCATGAAGGTGATTATAAATGTACGGAGCGAGAAGTTCAGCGTATGTTTTCAGATGCGAATGTTTCTAATCCCGCTGATAGCCGCATTTTGAGAAATTATTCATTGGATGATTTAGATATGGAGTCTGTTGCTCAATATCGACAATTATTAAAGTTAGCCAAGCCAGATCATCCTTGGTCTGTTTTGTCTGATTTTGAATTTCTTAAAAAGATAGGTGCTTATCGTACTGATCGTGGAACGAAAGAAGAAGGTTTTACTGTGGCAGGAGTTTTGATGTTTGGTAAAGAAAATGCCATTACTGATAATGAATGTTGCCCCAACTTCTTTCCTGATTACCAAGAAAAGCTATCAGATAATCCTGAGATACGATGGACCAATCGTATTTGTCCTGATGGAACTTGGGAGGCAAATTTATTCCAATTCTATCTTCGTGTTCTTCCAAGATTATCAGCGGTCTTGCCAAAACCTTTCATCTTGGAGGGCAATATTCGTCGTGATGAAACTCCTGCGCATGTGGCTGTTCGCGAAGCTCTGGTGAATTTTTGTATTCATACCGATTATTCGGAAAATGCAACAATGGTAGTGCGATTGTATAGCAATAAAATTGTTTTTACTAACCCGGGAACTCTGTTGGTTTCTAAAATGCAATATTATGGAGAAAGTGCTAGCGTATGTCGCAACAAGACTCTTCAAAAGATGTTTATGTTGATTGGCTCTGCTGAAAAAGCGGGAAGTGGAGTTGATAAGATATTGGCAGGTTGGCGATTTGCAAATTGGAGAGCACCTATGTTGAGAACATTAAGTCAGCCTGACTTAGTGGAACTCACAATGATGATGGAGTCGATGATGGATGAAGGAACAAAGGAAAGATTGGTTCTGATATTTGGAACAGAAGTTTTTTCTTTGGGACATGAACGCCTGTTGACTCTTAATGCAGCTTGTACAGATGGATATATTACAAATGAGAGCTTAAGGGTTGTCCTTAACCAGCATAAGGCAGAAGTTGCCGATTTGTTGAAAGATATGTGTAAGCATAAATTGCTGGTTCAAGAGGGATATGGTAGAGAAACCAAGTATCGGTTGCCTATGACAGTTAAGGTTGCAAGTCCTGACTCTAAGGTTGCAAGTTCCGGTTCTAAGGTTGCAAGCTCTGGCTCTAAGGTTGCAAGTTCTCCTATGCCAAATTTGATAAAACAGAGGATGTCTTATTCTGAGCTCAAAGATAAGATATGTTCTTTTTGTTCAGATTGGGTAAGTGTCGATGAATTGGCAGAAGAACTTCGTAGGAAAAGAACATATTTGAGGAATAAAATAATTCCTAAGATGCTAGAAGATAATAGTTTGGAGATGCTATTCCTTGGCGTTCCTAACCATCCTAGTCAAAAATATAAAAGTACTGTAAAGAAATGAAGATAAAGATAAACCCAAAATACGAAGAGATGAGAAGTTTCATCGAACGCATCCCGGATGTATTCGAGCAGGAGGGATGTTGCATCTTTGAAGGACGAAATGTTATCAAGGCTTTTCATGTAAAGTTTGATGGAAAAGAGAAAGAAGTTGTGGTGAAGAGATACAAGCAGCCTAATTTCATTCAGAAGATAGGATATAGCTTCTTCCGCTCTACCAAGGCTTTCCGTGCCTATGAGAATGCCCTTAGGCTGATGGCAGATGGCTTTGCCACTCCCGAAGGCTTTGGATATATTGAAACGAGGGTAAAGGGACTTATTGACTATTGCTACTTTATCTCTGATATTGATAACAGTATGCCTATCAACGATCAGTTGAACTCTCCAGAGAAATTCAACAGGGTGATGGCGGCAGATTATGCGCACTTTGTGAATCGATTGCACCAGAAAGGCATCATCGATATTGACTTGAATGCCGGCAATGTGCTGTATCAGCTTCAGGCTGATGGTCATTATACGTTCTCGCTTATCGATATCAATCGTATGAGGTTTTACTCAGGCTATCCGCCGATGAAGGAATGTGTGGAAAACCTGACGAGGTTTACCGGAAGAATGGATGTCTTCGAGTGTGTGGCACGAGAGTATGTGAAACTGCGGGGAATGGATGAGAAAATATTACAAAAAATAATAGAAGCAAAGAAGATACACGATTGGCGATGGGCACATCGCAAAGGTATCTTGCATTATTTTAAACGCAAAAAGTTAGGTTTATGAAAACAACATTATTGATTACGACTTACAATTGGTCTAAAGCCTTAGAACTCGTGTTGTATAGCGTGTTGCATCAGCATGTTATGCCTGATGAAGTTGTTATTGCTGACGATGGTTCTACCGAAGAGACTAAAAAACTGATAGACCGTTATGCTGAAAAAATGCCAGTACCGGTAATTTGGGTTTGGCAGGAAGATAAGGGATTCAGAAGAACTACCATTTTGAATAAGGCAATAGCAAAGGCTACGGGTGATTATATCATCCAAGTTGATGGAGATGTTGTTTTGAGTTCTCATTTTGTAGAAGACCATATAGAAATGGCTCAGAAAGGATGTTTCGTCTGTGGAAGTAGAGTGCTGCTATCTGCCCAGATTTCCAAAAAAATTTTGGATACAAAGGTAGTCAATGTGAATCTTTGGAACATGCCTTTCAGTTATGTAAGCAACAGCTTCCGTTCTCATGTGTTCCGCAGATTGCTGGCTTTTCGCTATGCTCGTAGAATCGACCATCTCAGAGGTTGCAATATGGCTTATTGGAGAGAGGATGCCATCAAGGTAAATGGTTACAATGAGGATTTGCTGGAATGGGGACATGAGGATGCCGAGTTTGCCTATCGCCTGCATTTTGCTGGCGTTCGGAAGAAGGCTCTGAAGATGGGAGGAATCATGTACCATCTTTATCACAAGGAGGCGTCTAAAGCCCAAGAGAACATGCATAAAGATGTTTTGAACCAGGTGAAGAAGGAGCGTTTGGTTCGTTGCACAAATGGTATCGATCAATATTTATAGTATATAGATATGAACAAGACAAGTGTAGGACAAGAGCAGGTAAATGGCATCTCAGTGGTTATCAATACCTATAATGCCTCCTGCCATCTTCAACAGGTGCTGGATACGGTGAAGGGTTTTGACGAGGTGGTTGTCTGCGACATGGAAAGTACTGACGATACCTTGGATATAGCAAAGCGTAATGGTTGCAAGATAGTTGTCTTTCCTAGAGGAAACTATCAGATTTGTGAACCGGCACGTCAGACTGCTATAGATGCTGCTTCCTGCAAGTGGGTATTGGTGGTTGATGCTGATGAACTGGTAACTCCAGAACTGAAGGAATATCTTTATTCCCTAATAGGGAAGGAGGATGCTCCACAGGGCTTGTATGTGCCGCGCAAGAGCCGCTTTATGGGTAGGTTCATGCATTGTTTCTATCCTGATTACCAGTTGCGTTTCTTTATCAGGAAGGATACCGTATGGCCAGCCATCATTCATGCCGATCCTGTTATCAAGGGCAGGATAGAAAAGATACCAGCGGCTCATGCTGATATGGCACTTGTTCATCTGGCAGATGACAGTATCGCCAGCAGGATGGGAAAGATCAACCAGTATACAGCGAATGAAATAGAAAAGAAGAAAGATCGCAATTATGGAATGGCTGCCTTGTTCTATCGTCCGTTTGTGCGTTTCTTCCGTGCTTATATACAGAAGGGTGGATTCCGGGATGGTAAGGAAGGATTTATCTGTGCCTGCTATGAAGGAATCTATCAGTTTGTTGCTGTCAGCAAGATTATAGAGGATCGTATGAAAAAACGGAAATAGTTCGTGGCAGTTCATTCTGCTACGAACTGTTTCCGTAGAATTCGGTAGAGTTGTCTATCCTTTATAATATGTGGTATCTTTTGATGAAGTCAGACCAGCGATTCCAAACCTCTTCTTTTGTGATGAGAGCATATTTTGCCAATCTGTCAAGTGCTTCAGTATCAGAGTCCTGGTTTGTTATGTCTGTATAGGCGATTCCATCAGCTGGAACATCGTTTTGTGGCAGCCAGGTCTTCTTGTTGGTTGTAGGAGCAACGATGACGAATGATGGTTTTCCGCAGGCGTGCACAATGTGTCTTCCGCCGCCTTCATTTCCAAAGTACAAGGTGATGCGGTTGGAAAGTGCCACGAGCTCTCGCTGGCTCTTTGCTGCAATATCAATATGTACCTGCTGAGGCTTCCCCATTTTCTCATAAATGCGGTAAGCGTTTTCCTTTTCCTTGCCTGGGGCGTAATTGAAGATGATCTGTACCTGAGGATAGGCTTTGATGAATTGCTGGATAGTCCACGCCATTCGGTCTTCATTCCATGTCTTGTAATCTAACTTGGCTGTAACACCTGCCAGGAGAATGGGTTTGGCAAGGTCGATGCCTTGTGACTGAAGATACTGGTCGTAAGCTTTTTGTTCTTCTTCTGTAATATAAAGAGAGAAATGCTCATCTCGTATCAGTTTACCTTCTTTCTCCAAAGGTTTGAGCATAGACAGATTGAATTCTATCATACTTCTGCCGGCACAGCTGCGTTCTATCAGATGGTTGAATGCCAGCTTACAATAGCCTTTGTTCAATCCTATGCGGTATGGAGTGGAAGGAGAGAAAAGGGCGAAAAGCATCGTGTTCATGGTACTTCTCATGTCGATGATGACATCGTAATGGGTGGAATGTACCACATGCCATACTTTCCTGATGTATTTGAAAAAGCTATGTCGCTCTTCGTCTGTAAATGGGATTAATCTGTTGATAGAGGGATGACCTTCAAACAATGGACAGATTTTGTCATTCAGTACAAAGTCTATACTGCAATCCGGGAAACTCTTCTTTAAGGAGTTGAGTACCACGGTGGTGAGTATGGCATCGCCCATCTGCCTGAATCTAACTACTAGTATCTTCATTTTATCTTATATAAATTTTGGTGCAAAAGTAAGTAAAAAAAAGAAAGATACCAAATATTTCATCTAATATCTTTCTTTTTCCATTTACTTATTTGCTGTCTGTTTTTTATTTTCCTTCGATAAAGGTCATTCCGCCTGGTCCTACTTCCTCCCGGCAGCGTTCCAGGAGTTGGGCTGGTGATTCGTCGGCATCATCGAAAGGTAATGCTACTACCGTTTTCTTGTCATAATAGTTTGCCATACCTCGGTTAATCCAGTACCCTGGATAGATGGTGATGTCGTGGAATGCATCGGATGGCATCTTTACGGTGAGCGGATTCAGAACCAGATGGTCTGCCTTGCTTTTCTTTACTTCAATTTCACGCTGCCGCATCTGTTGGTCAAACTTCTGTGCTGTTCCCTTACGCAGCAGGGTGATAGTTCTGTTGGTAGTAGTTGGCTTGGCAGAGATAGACAGTACCAATACCAGCCAGTAGTATACCGGTGTCCACTGGAAGTATCTATCGTATTTCTGTTTGATGGCGTCAATCAGGTTCATTATGGCAACGCTTACCGGTTCCTGAGTAGCCGCTCTGCGCTGGAGGGCACCTGAGAGATAGAAGATATTGAAGCAGAACATCCACAGATGCACATAGAAGTATACATTCTGTACTCTGTCAGCTCCTCTGGATCCCATGGCATAGCTGTTTGGGAAAAAGAAGGCGCTGTAGAGCAGGAAAGAGATGAGCAGATAAAGCCATGGATGAGAAAACTTGAAACGGGATGCCTTGGCTAATCTTGCCAGGAATGGAATGAGAATGGTAAACATGAGTACCTCCATGATTCCAATGGCATCAGCAAGAAATTCCACGCTCTTTCCTATTGCCATAAAGAAGGCAGCAACCACATTCGGCTGATCGGTGACTGTGGCTTGGCGGACTGCATTGCCTGGTGCAAATACGCTGAAAGCAAAGGCGCTGGCATAAATCATAAGGATAGAAATCAGGAAGAAAGGAGTCTTTTTCCTCTCCACCCACATCCATACGATAGCCATAAAGAGAATGGCAGGCATACCCAGACCGGTAACAAAGTTGCCGCCGGCTATGAATATGGCGAGTGCTGCGGAAACCAGCGTGATGATGATTTTCGCTATGATGGATTTTGTAAGATGGAATTCGATGAGTAGGGAGGCAAGAAACAAAGAAATACTATAATATAAGGTATAGTACATCGCTCCGTTATACCAGCAGAATGCATCGTAGAACGACCATACGAACTGTACGGTCATTAATACAAATAGAGTAGAAATGAAAGTGTATTCCAATTTGCTGATATGTAGCAATCTGCGTAATATTGTGTATCCCAGTGTATAGGTGGAAAGAATTAGGCTTCCCAATAGAATAATCGGTACAAGCCAGTATTTGCCAAAAATTCCAGGTTGTAATGCCATCAGGAAACATGCTGAATAGGTACCCTGCCATGTCTGGTAGATATGCATGGATTCAGCCCAGGCCGCCTGAATACATGCCCCAAATGAATGGGTGGCAGTCCAAGCCTTGTAGACAGGAGCTCCGAATACATAGTCATCTGCAAACTGATGGAGATAGGGACCTATTGCCACAACAGGGATGATGGATAAGATTAGAATACAAATCGCCAATATCGTATGGCTTTTTAACAATTTCTGATTCATCGTATTATTGTTTTTGCTTATTTTTATATGTATAATAACAGAGAAACTTGTGCTTTCTTGCACTAATAGTTGTTAAATTATATAAATGCCGTTAAGACTAAAAGGAAAAAGCTTTCAAGAAAGGAAATGGACATCATGTAGACGAACCTATATGATGACCATGTCTTTTCTTGCCTCGAAATTGGCGATAGTCCTGACGATTTCTTCTGATATGTCATCGGATACATACGAGAAGTCCTTGCCGGTGCGGATGGCTTTGAGGAAGGAGAGGAGCATATAGCGCAACCCTTCTCCATCCAGCTGGTAGAAGTAGCGCTTGTTATTCTGCGGATTCTCGTATCTCACCTCGAAGTAATCGGTCTTCCACCATGGGGCTGGTACGTAGATATAGCCCTTGGTACCTGAGATAATCAATTCGCCTTCCGATTTTACGCCTTGTCCTACTTTCAGTGAAGCTACGGCATGAGGGTAGAGGAAGGATATCCTGGTGAAGGCATCATAGCGCTTTGCCTCGTCCAGGAAGTGGGTGGCTATCTGCTTGCTGCTGTATTCTGTGCCCAGAAGCTGGAAGATAGGCAGGAGCGCTGTCGGGCCCCAGGCGCAGATACTGTTCCATTCGTAAAGACTCTTCTGGGAATCCTGGGTCGGGTCGAAGTCTACGAGACTGGTACAGGTGGCATCCACCGACATGATATCGCCGATGATACCGCCCTTTGCCAAGAGTAAGAGTCGGTAATAGGCTACGGAATAGGCGGTTTTGATAGAGTCCATCAAGACTACCTTCTTATCTTTTGCTATTGCCTTGAGTTCTTCCCATTGCTGAGGCTGAAGGGTGATAGGCGATTCGCACAATACGTGTTTGCCAGCTTCTAATGCCTCCTTTATCTGAGCATAGTGCTTGCTTGGGGCAGAGATGACATAGAGCGCATCGCTTTCGTCCAGGAGTTCCTGGAAACTGGCTGCCTGCTTTTCCTCTGCCTGCAGATTCTCTGAGAGATATTGGTCGTTGAGGGAGAAAACCTTTCCTGCCTCCAATCCATTGACATATTGGCTTTCCCGCTCTATCTTGTTGAGGATAGGCGATTCGCCAACCAGTCCGAGGCGAACCACCTGCTGCTCGCTTCTGATCTCCGTGCTCGATACACCCTGAGTGCGGTCTAGATAAACCACCTTGCAATAGGCGTTGAGATAGTCAAACTTGCCTCTCCAGTCAGAACCTACGGTAAAGATATCTACGTCCAGTCGCTTGATGTCGTCAATCTTCTGTCCCTCGTATTCCTCGATGATGATTTCATCGGCAATGCCGGTGGCACGCACGGCTTCCACTCGTTCCATGAGTGATTGTTGCACATTGATTTTGCCACGCTCACGGTCGAAGGTATCCGAGGTTACGCCCACGATGAGGTAGTCGCCCAGAGCTTTGGCGCGTTCCAAGAGACGGATGTGACCATAATGAAGCAGGTCGTAAGTACCGTATGTGATGACTTTAACCATAAGTTTCTCTATCTTGAATGTTCTCTATACCTTATTATATATGTTATAGCAGCCCCTTAGCCTGCATATCCTTCAGTGCATCAACAAGCCTAGTATTGTCTTCCGGACTCAGGTTGCCGAGATGACCTACACGGAACACCTTTTCTGCCATATCGCCACCATTAGGACATACCCAGATGCCATACTCGTCTTTCAGCTTCAGGAAGATGTCGTAGGCTGAGGCGTTCTGCGGATGCAGAGGAGTAACGGCATTTGACATCGATTGGGAAACGATGGTGAATGGCAGGTCCTTGATCTTGTTTCTGAAATCTTCTGCAAGCATTTTCATGCGCTGGTTCTCGCTCTCCACACCGCCATTGCGCTCTATCTCCTTCAGGCGGGCATGAATCTGCAGTAAGGTTCCTACGGCTGGGGTGAAAGGAGTCTGTCCACGCTCACCATTCTTCAAGGCATCCTTCAGGTCGAAGTACATTGACTTCACTTTGTTTGCCTCTACTCGCTTGATTGCCTCTGTATCGAGAATGATGACAGAGATGCCTGGAGGACATGCCAGTGCCTTCTGTGAACCCGTAATCATTACGTTCACGCCGAGTTCCTTCATGTTGAATGGGTCCGCGAGGAAAGAACTGATGGAATCTACGGCCAGGAAAATATGGTTGCGATGACAGAAGTCGCTGATCATCTGGATGTCGTAGAGTACGCCGGTAGAAGTCTCATGTAGATTGACGAGGAAGCCGGTGTAGCCTTGTCCCTCGTATGGCTTGAGGTCTTCTGCCGTGAGTGGAGTACCCATCTCAAGTTTGATTTCAGTATGTGGAATCTCATGAATTTCACAGAGTTGTACGAAACGATGGCCAAAGCTACCGCCATTCACTACCAGTACTTTGTCGGCAGGAGTGAATACATTCATGACCACGGCTTCCATAGAGGCTGTACCCGAACCTGTGATGAATACCGTGCGGGCATCGTCTGATGCCTTGGCAAACTGCTTCATCAATTGTTCGTTCTCCTTCATGATGGCGGAGAACTCTGCTGTTCTGAAATAAGGCACCTGCTCAGCGCCGATGGCTCTAACCTCATCGCTTGCCATCACGGGTCCTACTGTAAAATTAAGCATATCTTTATTCTTTTTTGATTCTTCCAAATGTCTTGATGCTGGTATATTTACGCCAGAGATTCAGCTTTCTGTTCTTTGGTACACCATGGCGACGGATGTAGTCTTCGGCTCCGTCGAGCATGCGCTGGCATACGTTGCCGTCCAAATATGGATCGTAGTTGTCTACTATCCACTGTCGCTTGGCTATCGCCTCAGGGTCTGTGAGGGCATGGTCGTAGGCGGCAATCAGCTGACCTGGCTCTGTAATGTTCTCCCAGTAGATATCCTTGGATATGGTGCCGAGGGTAATGACAGGGCGAGAGAGCAGCAGAAACTCATAGATGGTAGAAGAAGTGTCGCTGATGAGCGTATCTGCCATCAGCTGATATTTCGTTACGTTCTCTCCCTTGTCGATGAAGAGAACATCCTTCTTGGTTGCAGCCCATTCACGGTATTCATCTACCCATTCCTGGCGGGTAAGCGGATGGAACTTCATTACTACCAGGGCATTGCGCTCCTTAGCCAGCTTGCCCAGCTCTTCCTTGATGTAAGGAAGCGAAGTGAGTTTTGGCGAGAAGGTAGGAGCGTAAAGGATTAAGGTCTCCTTGCCGCTTTCCCTGAGCAGTTTCTCTCGGGCGGCATCATATTTATGCAGGTTTTCCTTGATCCAATCCTGCTTAGGCCATCCCGTTTCCAACACCTCGAAATCTCCATATCTCTTGGCCAGAGCCTCGAAGTGAGAAGTGAAGTAAGGACCTTGGGTGAAATAGGTGTCAAAGTAACGGCGGATAATCCAGTGGTCTTTCTTCTCTGCGGCATAGCCGTGGAATACCTGTATCTTGACGCCTGGCAGATAGTATGGAACAATGTTGCCTGGCACATAGATAGCCTCTGGCTGGAAGTCATAGACTTCTTGAATAGAGTTGGTCCATTTCACCTGGTCGGCGTATGGAAAACTGTCTATCTTTGGTTTGTGGATATACCACAATATCTCGTGTGGCAAATGCTGCTTTGTCACATGTTCTTGTATCGGATTAAGTATGTCTATGGCATACTTGTTTTCACAGAAAAGAACTATTCTCATGATTCTTTAGGAATTACTTTACCGTTTTTGATTTCATATCGCTTGTCAAACTCCTCCCGGGTTCGCTTCCATCTGTTATGCGTCCATAAATAATAAGGTGGATTCTTGCGGATGGTTTCTTCCAGCATCTGGAAGAAGCGGCGGGTAATCTCGTGCTCCGGCAATGAGTTGGGTTCACGGGTGATAAGCTTGTAAGTGGCAGTATAATAGCCTCGCTTCGGGCGCGACATTTCTACATAGAACACGGCATTGTTCATCTTCCTCATGATTCTTTCGCCACCCGTAAACACTGGGGTTTCGGGATGGTTGAGGAAAGGAAGCCACAGGTGGATGTTCTCCCACTTAGGTCCCTGGTCGCTGATGTAGCCGAAGATGCTCAAGATGCCCTTGCGCTTGTAATCCACCAAGTAGCGGAGGATGTCTTTCTTGGGCACCACCACGCCATTCTCCTCGTGAGAACGGATGCGCTTGAAGAGTTCGTCGAAGGCTTGGTTGCGCAGTGGATGATAGATGAGGCCTATCTTGCGTGACTTAGGCAGTTCGATGCCCACGCACGAAAGCCACTCCCAGTTGCAGTAATGCCCCAGGATGGCTGCCACGTTCTGACCTTCCAGGAAACATTGCTCCACTTCCTCGCTGTTGATGACCTGGAATCGCTGGCGCAACTCCTTGTCACTGATGCTGAGCAGTTTGACAGCCTCGAAGAAGTAATCGCTGAACCAGCGATAGAACTTCTTCTCGATGTCGATAATCTCTTCTTCTGATTTCTCAGGAAAAGAGCTGGTGAGATTCTTACGCACAATACCCCTGCGGTACTTGATGACGCGATACATCATGAAGTACTCGAAATCGGCGATGCAATAGAGTAGCCTGAAAGGCAGCAGCGATATTGCATAAAATAATGCATAAACAATCTTAACCATCAACAAAACTATTAATTGTTAATTATTAATTCTCAATTATATTACACCTGCTGCATATCGTGCAACTTCTTGTAATATCCGTCTTTTCCAATCAGCTCGTCGTGTGTACCACGCTCCACAATCCTTCCCTCATGCAGTACGCAAATCTCGTCTGCATGCTTGATGGTACTCAGTCGGTGGGCTACAGCCACGGTGGTACGGGTCTTCATCAGTTTCTCCAAGGCATCCTGAACCAGACGCTCGCTTTCGGTATCCAGAGCCGATGTTGCTTCGTCGAGGATGAGGATAGGAGGATTCTTGAGGATGGCACGGGCGATGCTTACACGCTGGCGCTGACCACCGGAGAGTCTGCCGCCACGATCACCGATTCCGGTATCGAAACCATGTTCCGACTTGGTAATGAACTCGTAGGCATTGGCTATCTTTGCCGCATTGGCGATATCTTCATCGGTAGCATCGGTCTTGCCGAAGCGGATATTGTCCTTGAAGCTGGCATTGAAGAGGATTGCCTCCTGGTTCACATTACCTATCAGCTGGCGGAGGTCGTGCACGGCAAGGTCTTTCACATTGATGCCGTCGATGAGCACTTCGCCCTCCTGTACATCGTAGTAACGAGGTATCAAGTCGAGCATCGTACTCTTTCCGCTACCGCTCTGTCCCACCAGTGCGATGGTCTTTCCCTTAGGAATCACGAGGTTGATATCCTTCAATACATAAACCAGTTCATCGTTCTGATGGTCGGTATAGGCAAAGGATACATGGCGGAACTCTATCTGGTGCTCAAAGCTGGCGATATGGTCAGGGTTCTCCTTGTCCTTGATTTCTACCTCTGCCTGAAGAATCTTGTCGATACGCTCCATGCTTGCCAATCCCTTCGGGATATTATAGCTCGCCTTGGAGAATTCCTTCAGCGGGTTGATGATGCTGTAGAGCATCACGAGGTAGAAGATGATGGTAGGACCATCGATTCTGCCGTAATCCAGAACCAGGATACCGCCAAACCACAATACTACCACGATGAGGATGGTTCCCAGGAACTCACTCATCGGGTGAGCCATCTGCTGACGGATGTTCACGCGCATGATGTTGTCGCGATAACTGCTATTCACCTGGTTGAAGCGACAGTTCATCTTATCTTCAGCACAAAAAGCCTTGATGATGCGCAATCCGCCCAAGGTCTCCTCTACCATACTCATCGTATCACTCCAGAGCGACTGTGCCTCGGTACTTTGTGCCTTCAGTTTCTTTCCCACAACACCCATGAACCAGCCGAAAGGTGGTACAAAGAGAATGGTGAAGAGGGTGAGCTGCCAGCTGATGCAGATGAGCGTAATGAAATAGAAGAGAATCAGGACAGGATTCTTGAAGAGCATATCGAGCGACGACATGATGCTGTTCTCTACTTCCTGCACATCACCGCTCATTCGGGCGATGATATCTCCCTTGCGCTCTTCGCTGAAGAAGCCCAGCGAAAGCGAGGTAATCTTCTGGTAGAGCTGGTTGCGGATATCGCGAACAATACCCGTACGGATAGGGATGATGGTGGCTGAAGACAGAAAATAGGCTCCCGTCTTGAGGAATGTCATGAAGGCAAGGAACAAGCCGATAACCAGCAGAGCCAGTGATGCACTGTGCGCCACGATGAACTCTTGGATATAATAATACAGGTTGTTGGTTGCCACTTCCTTGATGCTGCCCAGCGTTCCGTCCCATTCCATATAGTCGTTGGCACGGATTCCGCCATCTACCTGGAAGAGAATCTGCAGGATTGGTATCAAGGCTGCAAACGAAAAGATGTTCAATACCGCAGACAGGATATTGAACAGAACTGAGAGCCCCAGATATTTCTTGTAGGGAGGGACGAATCGTCGTAAGATTTGCAAAAATTCCTTCATAGGTGCAAATATAGTGTTTTTAAGGAAAACCGCCAAACTTTTGGCGGTCTTTCTTGACTTTTATTCAGTTTTTTCTTATAGAAGAGTCGTTTTGGCTCCGTTTTTTCTTCTTCTGGGAGTAATTGGGTATATTTTCACTTCTTTTTCTAAAGAAGCATTCTTACTCTTTTAGAGGGAGCATCCTTACTCCTTTACTTCCTCTCCGAAGAGGGTAGCAGAGGTAGAACCGGTGATGCGGACCTTTACGAACTCTCCGATGTGGTGGTTACCCTTGTCGATGACCACAGCCTTGTTCTGTTCGGTACGGCCCATCATCTGCTCACGGCTGCGCTTGCTGAAGTTCTCGATGAGGATGGTGAATTCCTTGCCCTCATCCTTCTTGTTCTGTTCGGCGCTCACCTCGGTCTGCAGTTTGATGAGCTCGTTGAGGCGAGCTATCTTGGTTTCTTCAGAAACGTTGTCTGGCAGATGCTTGGCTGCGTAGGTGCCCGGGCGCTCCGAATACTTGAACATGAAGGCGCTGTCGAAGCCTACTTCCTTCACCAGCGAGAGGGTTTCCTGATGGTCTTCCTCGGTCTCGTCGTGATAACCTACGAAGATGTCGGTGGTGATGCCGCAGCCCGGGATGATGCGCTTGATGTCGGCGATGCGCTGCAGATACTCCTCACGGGTGTATTTGCGGTTCATCAGCTTCAATATCTTGTTGCTTCCGCTCTGTGCAGGGAAGTGGATGTGCTTGCAGAGGTTTGGTTCTTCGGCAATGGCGTGGAGGATGTCCTCGGTCATATCCTCTGGGTTAGAGGTGGTGAAGCGTACACGCATATCCGGCACAGCCTGGGCTACCATGTGGAGGAGTTCGGCGAAGGAAAGGCTGCCTTCCTCGCGCTTGCCCGATGTTGAGAGACCGTAGCTGTTCACGTTCTGTCCCAGCAGGGTAACTTCCTTGAAGCCACGCTGCTGCAAATCGCGCACCTCACGCAGGATGCTCTCTGCATCACGGCTGCGCTCACGTCCACGGGTATAAGGCACGATGCAGTAGTGGCAGAAGTTGTTGCAACCACGCATGATGCTTACGAAACCGCTCACTCTGTTGCCACCGATGCGCTGAGGCACGATGTCACGGTAGGTCTCGGTCTTAGAGAGTTCGATGTTGATGGCATTGGTACCCATCTCGCACTGCGCAATCATATCCGGCAGGTTGAGATAGCTGTCGGGTCCACAAACCAGGTTGGCATAGTGGTTCTGGATGAGGTCATCCTTTACTCGCTCTGCCATACAGCCCAATACGCCGAGAATCACCTTTCTTCCCTTCTTCTGCTCAGCATGGAGGGTGTCGAGGCGATGGTAAATCTTGTTTTCTGCATTCTCGCGGATACTGCAGGTGTTCAGGAAGATGGCATCAGCCTCTTCTTCTTTCTCACAAATCTCGTAGCCTGCCATCTGCATCACAGAGGCAACTACCTCACTGTCTGCCACGTTCATCTGGCAGCCATAAGTTTCAATAAACAGTTTCTTCATTGTTCTAGATGAATTCTAATTTATGTTTGATGTATTTAATATGATTTCTTTCCTGTATCTTCCATGCCGCATCATTTCATGTTCTTCGAAACTGCCATCAGCATGAAGTAGATGACTACGGCAGAGATCCATCCGGCGATGGCATCGATGAGATAATGCGCCTGGATATACACGGTAGCCATACACAGGAAGATGTAGAATGGCAGCATGGTGAAGAGCAGCTTGCGGTTTCTGCTGTGCCAGGCAAGGAGCATGCAGATGGTGCTTACGCCCACGTGCGAACTCGGAAAGGCGGCGGTAGGTCGCTCTCCTGCTTCCTTGGCATTCTCTACGAGCTGGTAGAAGATTCCGTCGGTATAGCCTGGGGTTGGCAGACAGTTGGTATGGGTGTTGAAGTAATCGCCCATTGCCGGGAAGATGCCCTTGGCAATATCCTGCACTCCCACGGCATCGAAGTAGAACGTTGGTCCTACTACCGGCACGTAAATGTAGATGAGATAGTAGATGAAGAAGCTGGCAAGCAGTACAAAGCTAACCCGTTCTGCCTCATAGTATCTGCAGCAGAAATAGTAGAGAACTACCGCTGCTATCATAGGATAATACATGAAGTATCCCATCGACATCAGTTCGCTCACCACCGCCCAGGGCAGTGCCTTGGCAAAGAGCAGGGCGGGCTGGCATCCAAAGAGATCCTGTTCCCATCCCGCAAAGATATGGTCGAGGTTGGGGAACATGCGGTTGATCTCGTAAGTATCTGGATACCACCAGGCAAGCAGGGCGATCTGCGCCATGATGCGTATCATCTTCGTTATTCTGCATGGAATCATGCGATATACGCCCCAAAGGGCGAGGGTCATGACCAGAATTCTCAATCTGCCCCAAAGCATCGACTCCGGATTCACCACCTTGGTAAAGGTAAAGAGCATGGTGAAGACTGTTATCGCCATATAGCCCAGCATCACCCATTCCAGTGGCAGGAACCCTTTCTTGGGGTTCTTTTCTATCTTAAAATAATCTTTTATCATTATTGATTTTTAATTTTATTACAGCCATCCGTTATCCTTGTACCACTTGATGGCAAGCTTTACACCTCTTGACAGAGGGTAGTGGGGATGATAGCCCAGCTCGTCCATGGCTGGCTCGATGTCACAACGCCAGTTGCGCTGTTTCAGGATGTTATACTTGTCATTGTTCAGTGCCGACATCCTACCGGTCATTCTGCCGAGATACTCGCCAAAGAAGGTTACGATGCGAAGCACCCAGATAGGAGCCTTGATGCGCAACATCCATGGATTGCCCAATTCCTTATGAATCAGGTCGCTGAAAGCTTCCGACTGGTAAACTTCGCCATCGCTGAGGAAGTATTTCCTGCCGTTCATACCATGGTCTAGGGCAAGGAAAACTGCCTGCACCACATCCTGAACATACACGAAGGTGATGTCCTGACGCTTGAATCCTACGGCGAAATCCACGTGCTGCCTGATGCTCTGCGCCATGAGGAAATAGTCTTTTTCTCTTGGACCATATACGCCGGTAGGGCGCAGGATGATATAAGGGAAATTGTTGCCGATGCTGTCGAGATAGCGCTCTGCGGCAAGCTTGCTCTTGCCGTATGCCGTATTAGGCTTAGGCACATCGTTCTCGCAGATTTCCTGATAAGGCTGCTCCTCGCGGATGGCTCCAAAGATGCTGAGCGAGCTGACGAAGACAAATCGCTTGATGGGCATCCCCAGATGCAGGATGGCATTCACCAGGTGCTTGGTGCCCTCGGTGTTTACCTTATAGAAATCCTCTGCATGCAAACACTTGGTAGCGCCAGCTGCATGCACTATATAGTCGAACTCGTGCGGAGCGAGTTCCTTCTCCAACTCTTCCTCTGAAGAAAGATTGAGGTTGATGAAATGGATGCGCTCGTCTTGCAGATATTTTCTGGAACTGGTAGGGCGAACTGCCGCCCAGGTTTCCATGCCTTGTCGCAAGGCTTCTTCTACGATGTAACTGCCGATAAAACCCGACGCACCCGTTACTAGAATCTTCATTAATTATATATAAAATTGCAATTTCGGCTGCAAAGATACGACTTTTTGATGATTTATCACCATGATTCTGTTCAAAAAGGAGATAAAATTTGAAAAAATAGTGTAGGTTTCTATAAAATGTTGTATCTTTGCATGCATGGAGCAAGTATCGGGTTTTTATTTCCCTCCCTCAGAAACGACTTCTGCGCAGTTCAGCAACATGACAGAAATCTCGGCTAGTGGCTTTAATATCCTTATCCGTGCCAAGCGTGATGGCAGGTGGTGGATCTTGAAGGCGCTCGCTCCCGCTGTGCGCAATAGCGAGGTGTATCAGAGCTTGCTTCAGAAGGAATTCGATATCATGAAGCATGTCCAGCATCCCGGAGTTGCCGAGGTAATGGGTATCGAAGAAGTGGATGGATATGGCAAATGCCTCGTGATGGAATGGATAGATGGAGTAACTCTGGAAGAGTGGCTCCTGCAACATCATTCCAAGGCGGAAAGGGTGCATATCGCCAACCAGCTGCTCGTGGTACTTGAGTTTGTACACGACATGCAGGTGGTGCATCGTGACCTGAAACCTTCCAATATGATGGTTACCCGCAATGGGAGTGTGCTGAAGCTGATAGATTTCGGATTGGCTGATGCCGACAGCTATGCCGTACTGAAGGAACCGGCGGGAACAGATGGATATGTTTCTCCCGAACAGCAGAAGGGCGGACCTACCGATGTGCGCAATGATATCTACAGCGTGGGCGTTATCCTGGACAAGATGAGGCTGAATTTCTCTTATCGCCTGGGATTGAAGCGTTGCCTCCGTCCGTTGGAGGAGCGATATCCCAACATGACCGCCATGCGCCAACATATTCATTCTCTGCATCGCAACCTGCTTGCCTTCTGGATATCTTCGGGAATATTGGCGGCATGTACTACGGGTGTGGTTATATATAATAAGGTGAACGAGCCTCCTCGTGGATACGATGTGGTGGCAGAGTTTAAGATAGGAAACCTGGCTTATAAGTCGTGGGGTGGTGGAGTCGTATCGGTCAGGGCTGCCAATTCCAAGGATTCCTGCATCGAGGTACCTAAAACGGTGAACTTCCAGGGAATGACCTATAAGATAGATGAAATAGAAAAGAAGGCGTTTGCCGATCAGCCCGATCTGAGGAAACTGGTGTTTCCGGATACCAAGTTCCATGTGATGAAGCAGATGGTGGAGAACAGTCCGAATCTGCACAGTATCTGTTTCCGAAGCGCCTTGCCGCCAGTCATCGGTAATGCCATCTGGAAGACCAGGATTCAGGATGTCTTCAGTGAATCTGATTTCAGGCGTGTCATCCTGTATGTTCCAAAAGGCAGCTTCGATGCTTATCGCAAATCTGCATGGAATCAGTTTGAGAATATCATTGAATATGAATAGAATATGATAGAGTTACGCTTCAATTATGCAGATAGCCGCATCTCGCGTGAGATGCGGCTATTTGCGTTTATTGCTTATATCAGGTGTCTATACCTTATTATATATGTATCAATACCATACTTCTATCTGTGGTGATTCCTTGGCATAGCTAGGCATGCACTTACCGATCTTGGCTCCGATGTAGGTTGGGTCGCAGATGTAGAACTTCTTGCCCTTGTACTCGTATGAGGTTCCGTTCTCTACCGGCTCATGGAAGGCTACGGCTGTACATTCGTGTCCTGTGAACTGGATGAGATGTACATCGAGTCCGAGTATCTCGTGTACCAGATAGGCATAGAAGATGGCGCGGTCTTCGCAGTCGTTCTTAGCATAGTAGAGACTTTCCTCGAAGTAGAAATACTTCTCGCGATGGAACTGCTCATCATCGGTAGCGTATGGGAATCCCATCTGTATGAATCGCAGGATGCGGTTGGCTGCTTCCTGTTCGCCGAGATCCTGTACCTGTGCTCTGATCTGCTTCACCACATCGTCGCGCAGACTCTTATCTACTACAGATGCGGCTACGGTAGGAATGTCTATGATAGGATATTCATCGAGCAGCGGCATGACGCCGGTTGGTACTTCGCCCTGCAGGGTGATGCCCGCAGCTTCGTATCTGAACGGCTTGGCTTCATCGCCAATCACGGTCTTGCCGGTGAATCTCAGTCCCATATCCTTACCTAGCTCTGCGCCCTTAGGCAGTTCGCAGGAACGGAAGGATCCTTCATCCTCTACGTTCGGATAAATGTAGTAGCGCTTGCCGTCGATATTGAGGTACGACTTCTCGAATACGTGCTCCACGTAAGGGATGAGCATCACCACGTGGTTGCCGCACAGGGCAAGGCGTACGTTGTAGCCGCAGTTGGCAAGCACATACTGCGAAGCGATGATCTTCTCATTCTGGCTGGCGTTTGGCATGGCGGTATCGATGTATTTCTCTACGAGCATGGCAGAACCCCAGTCGCTGAGTCCCATCTTGCGTGATTCGGTGGCGAAAGCCTGGGTTACTTCCTTGAGGTCTGATTGCTTGAGATTCTTCCAGTAGTTCACCACATCGTCTGTAGAGCTGATGCTCATGGAAGCGAGTCGGGTTGCCTTTTGCATCTGCAGGTTTGCGCCATAGAAGTTGACGTCGATGGTCTGCTTGCTTGCCGGAATGTTGACGTGAGGCACGTTTGGCAGGGCAGGCATGACTGGCACGGCTGCTACGGCAGGCATCAGCGGCAGTTCGATACCCGAACCGGTGTATTCGATGTCTGGAATATCAGGCTTCACCTCTGGCAGTTTCGGCTTCTTCACCGGTTCTATTTTTGGACGGACGGTAGGAGCCTTTGGATCTGGCTTCTTCGGAGTCTCCGGTTCTGCAGGACTTACCGGCATCTTAGGCTTCACGGTAACCGGTATCTCCGGTTGTTTCGGAGCTGTATATGTTGGAGGCGTCTTAGGCTTAGGCACCTGCGAGCGCACATCTCCCTTAAACTTCTTGTATTCTTTCCATACGCCTTGCATATACTTATCGTAGTCGGTAAGTATGGTGTTGCGGAACTTGTTGTAATCATCCAGCATCGCCTGTCTTGACTGCTGGAATTGTTTCACAAAGTCATCGTTCTGCGAAAAGCTTGGTGTTGCATGCAAACCGAGCAGCAATATGAAACTGAGAGTAGGATAAATACTATTCATAATCTGTAATTTTAAGATTTCTACTTTCCGTGTTGATAGATATGGGGCAAAGATACGATTTTTTTCTTAATCGCCCAACTTTTTTAAGGAACAAAGGCTCTCCTACCTTAAAATATTGGGAGGAGAGCCTATCTATGTACCGTTCTTAGCGAAGATTCTGTCCCGGAATAGGAGTTGTTTCCTATTTGGTTATGTTTGATAGATGGATTGTCATATCCTAGTTTTTCTATTTGTGCTGCAAAATTACGAAAAACTTTTGAGATAGCATTGGTTCAAATTGGTTCATTTTCAAAGACTGATGAAGAAAATGAAAAAAGAATGATTGAGAGTGGGAAAAAATGTGTATCTTTGCTGCAAAAAAGAAAGGAATAGAAAATGATAGATAATTATAATCCAGAAGATTTCGAGCGCTTGAAGCAGGAAGTGGAAACCTTGGTGGGAAGATCCGTCAAGACACCTAAAGACTTTGAATTTCTCTCCCGCCAGATAGAGGGCTATACCAACGAGACCATCTCGGTGAGTACCCTGAAGCGTATGTGGGGATATGTGGCTTCGCCATGCAAACCGAGCAAGTATAATCTTAATTTGCTTTCCCGTATGATAGGTTATTCCGACTGGGAAGCTTTTTCGGGTGGAAACGAAGTTATGTCTTCCAGCCGCTTCTTTGTGAAGAGTAAGCTCATAGCGGATGCCCTACAGAAAGGGGAACAGGTGAGATTGACCTGGTGCCCGGGCAGAGTGCTTACCATCATGTACAAGGGCAATGATACCTTCGAGGTTGTGGATAGCATCAACAGCAAGCTGGCAAAGGGGGATACCTTCACCTGTCCGCAGTTTGTTGAGGATCAGCCGCTTTATCTTTCCAACCTCAGCCATCCCGGCATCCCGCTCTGCAACTATGTAGCAGGTCAGAATGGAGGAATCAAGTGGAATCTGGGGGGGGTGATTCTGGACCTTCCTGAAACATAAAGACAAAAAGCAAAAAGCTTGGAATCACGAATGCGATTCCAAGCTTTTTGCTTTAAATTCATTGGGGGTTAGCCTCATGCAGCTAATTTCATAGAGGGTTAAGCCTCATGCTGTCTTACGCCCATACGAGCCTCTACTACGTTTACCACGTAGTCGCCGAGCTTCTCGCATTCCTGGATGATATCCATGTACATGGTACCGATGGCATAGGTGTAGAGATGGTTGTTTACATCGTTGATATTCTGGCTCTTCAACTGGTTGCGATAGTTGTTGATCTCGTTCTCGATGTTGAAAGAGAGGTTGGCATCATTATCCACCTTATGACCCACCAGGGTGATGTTCATCTGGGTGAGGGCATTATCTGTAAGCTCCATCATCTGGTGCATGTGCTCATACTGAGAAGGAATGAAGTCTTCCTTGCCACGGATGCGGCGGTTGAGGGTGCGGGCAATGTTGAAACAGCTGTCACCGATACTCTCAATCTCTGAAATCTCACGCAGCATGGCGCGGATCTTCGCCTTGGTCTCATCAGAAAGATGAGAATCGCTCACCTGGTCGAGATACTTCGCAATCTCAATCTCCATGCTGTCGGAGATTCCCTCGTATTTCTCGATGCGGGTATAGAGCTTGATGAACTTGTCGTCGTTGGTCTCGCCCAGGAGTTCCTTCACCATACCGAACATACGCTGGATGCGCTCGGCGAAACTGTGGATCTCCTTCTGAGCCTCGAGCACGGAGATTTCCGGAGTCTTCATGATACCACTCTGGATGAAACGCAGACGGAAATCATCTTCGTCGGCATTCTTCTTAGGACGGATAATCTTGCATACCAGCTTCTCTATCTGTGGGATAAACCATACCAGGATAAAGGTGTTGGAGAGGTTGAACGTGGTATGGAAGGCGGCGAGTACGAACGACAGCTTCGCTGCGTTGGCAACGAAGTGAGGATCGGTCTTCTCCATCATGTCGTCATAACCTACCCAGTCGCAGACCAGATGGATGAACGGACGGAATACGCAGAGTATCCACAGCACACCGAAGATGTTGAACACCATGTGCGCCATCGCCGCTCTTCGCGCCTGCGTGTTGGCGGTGAGTGCTGCCACGTTGGAAGTTACGGTGGTACCGATGTTCTCACCCATCACGAGCGCAATACCTTGATAGATAGGCAGTACGCCGGTGGAACAGAGAATCATCGTAATCGCCATGACGGCAGCCGAACTCTGCACACACATGGTCAGGATACTACCTATGAGCAGGAAGGTGATGGTGGTCTGGAAGCTGTGAGGGTCGAAGCTGGAGAAGAACTCCAGAACTGGCTGGTTATGAGCCAGATCCATGTCGATACCGGTTTGGCGAAGTGTACCCAAGCCGAGGAACATGAAGGAGATACCGAAGATGAAGTCACCTATGATCTTGCGCTTCTTGCTATAGATGAGGATGATGGCGATGAAGAACGCCAGCCACACAAAGTCGGTGATGTTGAATGAGAATCCTGCACTCATGATCCAGGCGGTGAGCGTGGTACCGATATTGGCACCCATGATAACCGAAATAGCCTGGGCAAGGGTGAGGAGACCGGCATTTACGAATGATACCGTCATCACCGTCGTAGCAGTAGAAGACTGTACGGCAGCCGTGATGAGCGTACCCGAGAGTATGCCCGTCACACGATTGGTGGTCATAGTTCCTAACACATGGCGGAGCTGTGGTCCTGCCATCTTCTGCAAACTGTCGCTCATGGTCTTCATACCAAACATAAGTAAGGCGAGTGCTCCGATAAGCCTAAAAAATATCCAAATCGACATATTATAACTTAATTAATGTTGTCAAAATCATCAAGTTTACGTTTTTTTTCGTAACTTTACGCTCTGTAAGCAATGCTCCGCTTGGGGGCTTGCTCAGGCCTGGTGAACATCCTCAAAAGAGGTCTTCGTTAGGCTGTAGATTATTAACTTTGTAACATAGTCTTAACAGAAATGAAACAGAAGATACAAATCCGTTGCAAAAATAATAAAAAATCTCAGAAAGTCGAAATCGGAAGCACACTTTTTGATGTTTTTTCTTCATTTGACCTTAAAATGACCCATGGACCGGTGTCTGCGAGGGTAAATAACAAGGTGGAAGGCATGAATTACCGTGTGTATAACTCCAAGGATGTGGAATTCCTGGATATGAACTCTGCGTCTGGTTCGCGTGCCTATACCCGGACGCTTTTCTTTGTACTGTGCAAGGCGGTGCAGGATATTTATCCGAATACGGATGTGGTCATCGATATTCCGGTATCCAACGGATTCTATGTGGATATCCGTCTGGGACGCCCGGTAGTAGATGAGGATGTGAACATCCTCCGCCGCCGCATGCAGGAGATCATCGACTCCAAGATGCCGATACGCCGCTTCACGGTGCCTACCGAGGTGGCTATCGCCCTCTTCCAGGAAAAGGGCGATGTGGAGAAGGTGAAGCTTCTCAGGACTTCGGGTTCCATCTATACCACCTATTATAAAATAGGTGAATATGTGGATTATTATTATGGCACCCTGCTCACCAATACCTCCCAGCTCTATCTCTTCGGGTTGGAGAAGTACTATGATGGCATGTTGCTGCGCATTCCTTCGGTCTGCAACCCGGATGTGCTGGGTGAAATGACCCGACAGGACAAGATGTTTGATATCTTCAAGGAGCATCATCGCTGGCAGGATATTCTGGGTATCAGAACCGTGGGCGACTTCAACCAGGCTATCGACGCGGGACATGCTACGGATATCATCAATATCAGCGAAGCGCTGCAGGAGAAGAAGCTGGCGAAGATTGCCGAGGAGATTGCCAGCCGGGAAGGGGTGAAGCTGGTACTGCTGGCGGGGCCGTCTTCTTCGGGCAAGACTACTTCCTGCAAGCGTCTGAGCATCCAGCTTGCCGTAAACGGACTGAAGCCTCTGCAGATTTCGCTCGATGATTACTTCGTGGATAGGGACAAGACCCCGAAGGATGAGAATGGTGAATTTGATTTTGAGAGTATCTATGCCCTGAACCTCGATTTGCTCAACGAGCAGTTTAATGCGCTCTTCCGTGGCGAGGAAGTGGAACTGCCGAAATACGATTTCCCTTCGGGCAAGAGTGTGAAGAGTGGAAAGAAGTTGAAGCTGGAGCCTAACAATGTTCTGGTGGTAGAGGGAATCCACGCCCTGAATCCGGAGCTTACGGCGCATGTTCCTGAAGAGCAGATTTTCCGTGTGTATGCTTCTGCGCTGACCACCATTCTGCTGGATAATCACAATTACATCCCTACAACGGATAACCGTCTGCTGCGCCGCATCATTCGCGACTATAAATATAGAGGTGTATCTGCCCAGGAAACCATCCGCCGCTGGCCATCGGTAAGAGCCGGAGAGAACAGGTGGATTTTCCCATTCCAGGAGAATGCCGATGCCATGCTGAATACGGCGATGCTCTATGAGTTGTCGGTTCTCAAGATGCAGGCAGAACCGTTGCTCCAGCAGGTGCCGGAGAATTGTGAGGAATTTGCTGAGGCTTACCGCCTGCTGAAGTTCCTGAAGTATTTCAAGGGAATACCTTATAATAATCTGCCACCAACCTCCCTCTTGCGAGAGTTCCTGGGCGGCAGCTCATTCCATTATTAGGTACTAGCGTTTTTTGCCTCACTATGGCACAATATTGCCCTCCGCCAGGGCAATATCTTGCCGTAGTGAGGCAAGATTCGTTATGTCGTGAAGGAGTTTTGAAGATAAGCGCTACTGCTTCATTTTCTTGCGTATTAAGCGCCACTCTCGCTTTTACTCTTCACTCTTCACATTCTGAGCATAAGTTACTGATATACAAATAGTATTGAGGGTGAAGAGTCAGGCTTCACTCTTCACCTCTCTTCACCTTGTTTTTGGGGGCGAACTCATCTCTGAATCATGTTTAGCCATCTATGATGACCAGCTTCTGTCTTCAATGATGACCAGCCTCTGTCTTCAATGATGGCTGGGCTTACTGAGATAAGGTGAAGAGTGGTGAAGAGTGGTGAAGAGTGAAGTCTGACTCTTCACGAACTTAACGTGTTGATAGTTAATAAAATAGCGCTAAAGTGTGAAGAGTGAAGAGTAAAAGCGAAAGTGGCTTTCTGTGCAGCCGTTTTCCGCTTTAGAGCTTGCTTCCGTAGCAGAGGTCTCCGGCATCGCCGAAGCCAGGAATGATGTATTTGTGCTCGTTCAGTCCCTCATCGATGGATGCACACCAGATGGTAGTCTTATCCTCCGGGAAAGTCTTCTTTACATGCTCGATGCCTTCTGGAGAGGCAAGGACGCAGGCTACGTGGATGTGCTTAGGGGTTCCCTTGGTAAGGAGCGCCTTCATACCCATCTCCATGCTGATACCGGTGGCAAGCATCGGGTCAGCGATGATGAGCGTCTTGCCGGTAAGGTCTGGAGTAGCCAGATACTCGATATGAACCCCCACCTCGGTATGTTCCTTGTTGGTATATTCGCGATAGGCACTCACGAAAGCATTGCCGGAGTGGTCGAAGATATTGAGAAAACCCTCATGGAAAGGCAGGCCTGCACGGAAGATCGTACCGATGACAATCTTGTCGGTAGGGAAATTAACCTGGGCTACACCGAGCGGGGTAGTCACGTCTCTGTTCTCGTAATTGAGGGTCTTTGAAATCTCAAAGGCCTCATACTCGCCGATTCTCTTGATGTTGTTGCGGAAGAGGAGTCGGTTCTTTTGATACTCGCAGTCGCGCATCTCAGCCAGATAGCGGTTGATGATGCAGTTATGCTCGCTCAGATTATTAATTTTCATAAGTCGTAGTATTTATATTCTTGTTATTTCAATCGATGTTTATTCCTGCTGAAATCATCTGTCAAGATGCAGCAAAAGTGTTGCAAAGATAAGGCAAAATCCGGAAACCGCAAAATGTTTTCCGTTATTTTTTCCATCCGGCTTCTTCTGGTGCCATCCATGGGCTTTTATGTGCCTTCTGAACCCCTCTATATATAAATAGGTGGAAAATGAATTCGGATGAAGCAGATTTGCGGCGAATATTTGCAAAGTCAATATGGCAAATTATAGATGAATGGGTCGATTTTTTAATTCTTTAACCTAAAAAGGTTTTAAAAAGCAAGAATATTATCTAAGAATCTTTGCTATAAAACATATTTTTTGTAACTTTGCGGCGGTTTTAGGAAAAAAGGGTTTTTGAAATCCCATTTTGAATATTAGGATAAAGTTTCAGAAAGAAATATTTCACAACTTAAATACATTTAGAAAAAATGGCAAAGTTAGATTTGACAAAGTACGGCATTACTGGTGCTACAGTAATCGCTCACAATCCTTCTTACGAGCAGTTGTTCGAGGAGGAGACAAAGGCTGGTCTCGAGGGTTACGAGGTAGGTCAGCAGACAGAGTTAGGTGCAGTTAACGTTATGACAGGTATCTACACTGGTCGCTCACCTAAGGATAAGTACATCGTAATGGACGAGAACTCAAAGGACACTGTATGGTGGACTACTGATGAGTACAAGAACGATAACCACCCAATGTCTGAGCAGGTTTGGGGTACTGTTAAGGATCTCGCTGTTAAGGAGCTCTGCAACAAGAACCTCTATGTAGTAGATGGTTTCTGCGGTGCTAACAAGGATACACGTATGGCTGTTCGTTTCATCGTTGAGGTTGCTTGGCAGGCTCACTTCGTAACAAACATGTTCATCCGTCCTACAGCTGAGGAGCTTGAGGCATTCGAGCCAGACTTCGTTGTTTACAACGCTTCTAAGGCTAAGGTAGAGAACTACAAGGAACTCGGCTTGAACTCTGAGACTTGCGTTGCTTTCAACGTAACATCTAAGGAGCAGGTTATCATCAACACATGGTATGGTGGTGAGATGAAGAAGGGTATGTTCTCTATGATGAACTACTTCTTGCCATTGAAGGGTATGGCTTCTATGCACTGCTCTGCTAACTGCGATATGAACGGTGAGAATACAGCTATCTTCTTCGGTCTTTCTGGTACAGGTAAGACTACATTGTCAACAGACCCTAAGCGTAAGTTGATCGGTGACGATGAGCACGGATGGGATGACAATGGTGTATTCAACTTCGAAGGTGGTTGCTACGCTAAGGTTATCAACTTGGACAAGGAGTCTGAGCCAGATATCTACAACGCTATCAAGCGCAACGCTCTCTTGGAGAACGTAACTGTAGCTGCTGATGGTAAGATTGACTTCGCTGATAAGAGCGTAACTGAGAACACTCGTGTTTCTTACCCAATCTTCCACATCAACAACATCCAGCCAGGTTCTTCTGCTCCAGCTGCTAAGCAGGTTATCTTCCTCTCAGCTGATGCATTCGGTGTATTGCCTCCAGTATCTATCCTGACTCCAGAGCAGACTCAGTACTACTTCCTCTCTGGCTTCACAGCTAAGTTGGCAGGTACAGAGCGCGGTATCACAGAGCCTACTCCAACATTCTCTGCTTGCTTCGGCCAGGCATTCTTGGAGTTGCACCCAACAAAGTACGCTCAGGAGTTGGTTAAGAAGATGAACAAGAACAACGCTAAGGCATACCTCGTTAACACAGGTTGGAACGGTACAGGCAAGCGTATCTCTATCCGCGATACACGTGGTATCATCGACGCTATCCTGAACGGTGACATCGACAAGGCTCCAACAAAGCAGATCCCTATATTCGACTTCAAGGTTCCAACAGAGTTGCCAGGTGTAGCTACTGAGATCTTGGATCCACGCGATACATACGCTGAGGCTTCTCAGTGGGAGGAGAAGGCTAAGGATTTGGCTGCTCGTTTCATCAAGAACTTCGCTAAGTACACAAACAACGAGGCTGGTAAGGCTCTCGTTGCTGCTGGTCCACAGCTCTAATTCGACATTTCGAATTTATGCTAAATATGGAATCCCGTCTCTCGCAAGAGAGGCGGGATTTCTTCGTTTTTATGCCTCGAAATCACTAAAAAACTTAAAAAATGCGCCTAAAATGAATAATTTGCATAATAATAAGGAGAAAAGGTCGAGTTTTTAAAGAATTCTCAGTAAATTTGCAGCTAAAAAGAAAAATTGGATAGAATGAAAAGTAAATTTTTAGCTTTTATAGCACTTGTTGCAGCTACTTTGTCGCTCTCTTCATGCTTGAGCAGCGACGAGACGGTAGTAGAATATACAAATGATACGGCCATCACGAGTTTCTCCTTGGGAAAGCTCGGTAGATACACGAAGACTACTGCAGGCAAGGATACTCTGATCGCTGATAAAGTGAATGGAGCTAACTATAAATTTTATATAGATCAGGTTAACCACCAGATCTATAACGTAGATTCCTTGCCTACCAAGACAAGGACCGCTGCCGTATTGGCTACCATCAGCAGCAAGAACAGCAGCCCTATCTTCATCATGCACAAGAATTGCCCTGAGAAGATCGACTCGGCAAAGTATTATTCCAGCACCGATTCCATCGATTTCTCTCAGCCACGAATGGTTCGTGTATATAACAACTCGCTCAATGCCTACGTTACTTACACCGTAAAGGTGAACGTGCATCAGCAGGAAGGCAATGAGTTCAACTGGCAAGCCAAGGCTCAACTCAATGAGCAGCTCGCTGCACTCAGCGACTTGAAGGTGCTTGCCCTGGGAAACCATATCTATGTATTTGGCAAGACCCTCGGGGGAATGAAGATATACAAGAGTGCTGCAAGCGACGGTAACAACTGGGCTGAGGTAACAGCCAACCAGACTTTCGCAGCTGCCGATTATCAGAATGCCGTGCAGATGGGCAGTCAGCTCTACATCCTCTCAGATGGCAAGGTGTATGCTTCTGCCGATGCTGCAGCCTGGAGTCTGGTAGGCGAGGATAGCCAGCTCAAGCAGTTGGTAGGTGCCAGCAGCAAGTATCTCTATGCCTTCACAGCTACAGGCATCGCCGTGTCTAAGGACAATGGCGCAACCTGGACTGCCCAGAAGATGGATGCTGATCTCTCACTCCTGCCAACCCAGAACCTGAGCATGAATGTTTCTACCATCGCTTCTGTGAAGAATGTAGAGAATGTTCTCCTGCTCGGTACCCGTGATGCAAGCTATGGCGATACCATCGCTACACTCTGGAATCATGTGGCTGATTACTCTGCCAATGCTCCAGAAAGCGCATGGAACTATATAGAATATGATTCTCTCCAGAGTGGCAAGATGCCAATGATGGATCAGGTGCTCGTTTGCGGTGCAGATTCCGGTTTTGTTGCTCTCGGAAGCAACGGCAAATGGTATAAGAGCAAGACCAACGGACTGACATGGGGTGTAGATTCACTCGTAACCATGCCTGCAGGATTCTCTGCTGCCACCCAGCGCTTCGGCTTCTGCCGCGATAAGGACAACTTCTACTGGGTAGTAAGAAACGGCAGCGTATGGAAGGGCCGCTTCAACAAGGATGCCTGGATCAAGGACCAGACCATCTTCGAATAAGACCCTCGGGAATCAATCATATTCATATCGCGTAAGGTATAGACATGAGGAGAAACTTGTGTAAATGCTTGTTGCTGCTGGTCTTGTTCCTCTTGCCGTTGCAGGTGATGAGGGCACAGGACGATTACCAGTATCGTCTGGAGGTTGGTGCCGGCGTGGGACTGGTTGCCTACGAAGGCGACCTGAACGTCAATATCCTTGCCCACCAGCAGCCGATGGCAGCCATCGTGGGAAGATACAACTTCGATCCCTACAAGGATCTGCGGTTCAACCTGGGGCTGGGCAAGCTGAAAGGCTCTAACGACAAGGTGAAGACCGATTATCCCGACCTGGATGGGAAAGCCTACTCCTTCAGCAATACCCTGGTGGATATGAGCCTCGTCTTCGAGTACAACTTCTGGCCCTACGGCACAGGCAGGGACTACAGAGGAGCCAGGAGGCTGGTGCCTTTCATCTTCGGAGGTCTGGGAGTCACCTTTGTGAAGGGAGACCAGAAGAATGTATTTACTGCCAACGTGCCTCTGGGCATCGGGGCGAAATACAAGATAAACGAACGGATGAACATAGGTGTGGATTGGGGCATCCATTTCTCGCTGAACGATGAACTGGATGGGGTGAAAGACCCTTATGGCATCAAGAGCAGCGGACTCTGGAAAAACCAGGACTGCTATTCCATGCTGCAAGTCTCGTTCACCTACAGCTTCAGCGCAAAGTGTAAAACGTGTAATAAAGAAGAATAAGAACTCTTAATAAAAAAATAAGATATGAACAACTTGGATATGAACAGAATACCTGAGCACATCGCTATCATCATGGATGGCAATGGACGCTGGGCTACGGAAAGAGGTAAGGATCGCAGCTACGGCCACCAGGCTGGAGTTGACGCAGTGCGTTGCATTACATCAGAATGTACTCGCCTCGGTGTGAAGTACCTTACTCTCTATACTTTCTCTACTGAAAACTGGAATCGTCCTGCCGATGAGATTTCTGCCCTGATGGGACTGGTGCTGACTTCTCTGGAGGATGAGATCTTCATGAAGAACAATGTGCGATTCCGCGTGATCGGCGACTTGAAGCGTCTGCCACAGGCTGTACAGGACAAGTTGCAGGAGACCATGGACCATACCGCCAAGAACGATGCCATGACCATGGTGGTAGCCCTGAGCTACTCTTCGCGCTGGGAAATCATGAGTGCGATGAAGAAAACCGTGAAGGAGGCTATGGAGAATGGCGCCAGCTATGAGGAGGTTGAGAAGATGCTTACCGAGGAAAACTTCGAGAAACACCTGGAAACCAACTTCATGCCAGACCCAGAACTCCTGATCCGTACAGGTGGCGAGTTGCGTATCAGCAACTACCTGTTGTGGCAGATTGCCTATTCTGAGTTGTATTTCTGCGATACCTATTGGCCAGACTTCAACGAGGAGTGCCTGCATAAGGCTATCGAGAGCTACCAGTCGCGCCAGCGCCGTTTTGGCAAGACCGAGGCTCAGGTAGAAGCAGAGGAAGAGAAGTAAAAGGGGAAAAAGGACGAAAAATAGATACTATATATATAATAAGGTATAAATGAACAAGCTAAGAAAGATTTTCATCCTGCTATTCGGCATCATGGCGAGTGTGCAGGTTATGGCACAGGACAAGATAGTACATCCAGATATCTCGTATGCCGGAACCCCTCGCACCTTGACCCTTGGAGGTATCAATGTGTCGGGTGTGGAAGGATACGAAGACTATGTGCTCACTGGTATCTCGGGCCTGACAGTGGGAGAAGAGATTGAAGTGCCAGGCGACGCTATTACCAATGCCGTCAAGCGCTATTGGAAACATGGACTTTTCTCTAAAGTCGCTATCGCTGCCGACTCTATCGTGGGTGAAAAACTTTATCTTCACATCTATCTTGCGGTAAGACCTCGTATCTCTGACATCCACTACGTGGGATTGAAGAAAAGCGAGCGTGAGGATATGGAGCAGAAGCTCGGTATGGTTAAGGGTACTCAGGTAACACCTAACATGCTCGACCGTGCCAAGATCCTTGCCAAGAAATACTTCGATGACAAGGGCTTCAAGAATGCTGAAATCCAGATCAACCAGCGCGACGATGTGGCTAACAAGGGTCAGGTAATCCTGGACGTAATCGTAGATAAGAAACAGAAAATCAAGGTTCATCAGATTACCATCGACGGTAACGAGAAACTTTCGGATAGAAAGATCAAGGGTGGACTCTTCTCGAAGGGAGCCTTTGCCAAGACCCACGAGGCTGGCAAGTTTGCAACTTTCTTCAAGTCGAAGAAGTTTACTCCTGAGAGATGGAAGGAAGACAAGCAGAAACTCATCGACAAATACTACGAGTATGGTTATCGTGATGCGCAGATCCTGGAAGACAGCGTAAGCAACTTCGACGAGAAGCACGTCAACGTATATGTCAAGGTAGATGAGGGTAAGCGCTACTTTATCCGCAACATCAACTGGGTGGGCAACACCGTATATGCTACCGACTATCTGAATGCCGTGCTCGGCATGAAGAAGGGCGATGTATATAACCAGAAACTCCTGGGCAAGCGATTGCAGGAAGATGAAGATGCTGTGGGCAACCTCTATTACAACAATGGTTACGTGTTCTCTAACATCAATCCTGCCGAAGTGAACATCGACGGCGATTCCATCGACCTGGAGATGCGCGTGACTGAGGGACCTCAGGCTTACCTGAGCCACGTACGTATCAACGGTAATACCCGTCTCTATGAGAACGTAGTACGCCGTGAGCTCCGTACCAAGCCAGGCGACCTCTTCTCTAAGGATGCCCTGATGCGTTCGGCTCGTGAGTTGGCTTCCATGGGTCACTTCGATGCTGAGAAGGTTTCACCAGATGTAAAGCCTAACTACGAGGACGGTACTGTGGATGTAAACTGGAACCTGGAGCAGAAGAGTAACGACCAGATTGAGTTCTCGCTCGGTTGGGGGCAGACGGGTGTCATCGGACGTGTGGGCTTGAAGCTCAACAACTTCTCTATGGCAAACCTCTTCAACAAGAACAAGGAGCATCGTGGTATCATGCCTATCGGTGACGGTGAGGTGCTGAGTATCGGTGCACAGACCAACGGTACCTACTACCAGAGCTACAACGTAAGCTACTCAACCAACTGGTTTGGCGGCAAGCGCCCTATCCAGTTCAGCGTAGGTGCATACTACAGTAAGAGTACTGACGTGTCAAGCAACTATTACAATAGTGCTTACATGAACAACTATTACAGTTATATGTATGGTTATGGTTCCAGTTACTATAATAACTACGAGAATTATTACGATCCAGACAAGTACATCCAGATGGTGGGTGTGAGCCTCGGTTGGGGTAAGCGCCTCCGTTGGCCGGATGATTACTTCACCTTGTCTGTGCAGTTGGCTTACCAGCGCTACATGATGAAGAACTGGAGCTATATGCTGATGACCAACGGTAATGCGAACAACTTGAACTTGTCCATCGCATTGAACCGTACATCAACCGACAACCAGCTCTTCCCACGTCGTGGTTCAGAGTTTGAGGCAAGTGTGAACCTTACTCCACCATGGAGTGCGTTCGACAACAAGGATTACAAGAACCTCGCCAACAACTCCCAGTCTCCAACCTACTCTGCAGAGCAGCAGGAGAAATACCGCTGGATTGAGTATCACAAGTGGAAGTTCAAGGCAAAGACCTATACCGCACTTACAGAGGGTCAGAAGTGCTTCGTATTGATGACCCGTGTAGAACTCGGTTTGCTCGGTGCTTACAACAAGTACAAGAAGAGTCCATTCGAGACCTACTATGTGGGTGGTGACGGTATGAGTGGATACTCATCCTATTATGGTGAGGAAACCATCGGACTCCGTGGTTACGAGAACGGTTCCGTATCTTACGGCCGTACCACCGGTTACTATGCTTATGCATACGACCGCTTCTCATTGGAGCTCCGTTATCCATTCCTCCTGGGCAATACCACTATCTATGGTTTGACCTTCGTAGAGGCAGGTAACGCCTGGTATGATACCAAGGACTTCAACCCATTCAGCATGAAGCGCAGTGCCGGTGTCGGTGTGCGTATCTTCCTGCCAATGGTGGGTCTGATGGGTATCGACTGGGCTTACGGTTTCGACAAGGTATGGAACGGTAGCCAGTATAAGAAGGGTGGAAGCCAGTTCCACTTCATCTTGGGTCAGGAATTCTAAAGACGGATTTTATGAAGAAAATAGTATTTATGCTGATGATGGCTGTAGCAGCCATCTCAGCACATGCACAGAAATATGCATTGGTGGATATGGAGTACATCCTGCGCAATATCCCAGCCTATGAGCGTGCCAACGAACAGTTGAACCAGGTGAGCCGCAAGTGGCAGGCCGAGGTAGAGGCGCTCAATCTGGAAGCAAGCACCATGTACAAGAACTATCAGAACGAGGTAGTATTCCTCTCACAGGAGCAGAAGAAGGCCAAGCAGGACTCCATTATGCAGAAGGAGAAGGAAGCCAGCGACCTGAAGAAGAAATACTTCGGTGCTGAGGGAGAGCTTTACAAGAAGCGCGAGGCGCTGATGGGACCTATCCAGGAGGAGATTTACAATGCCGTGAAGGAGATTTCCAACCTGCGCGGCTACTCGCTTGTTCTCGACAGAGCCAGCAACAATGGAATCATTTTTGGTTCGCCAAAAATAGACATCAGCAACGAGGTACTCCAGAAATTAGGCTATTCTAACAAATAATAAGTGTTATTCCAGGAAATAATCTAGGTTATTTCAAGAAATAATTGTATATTTGCAGCCGATAAGAGAGGATGCGGCTGGAAAACACCGCCCTCGGCATGACCAATTAAGAATAATAATTAAAAAAGAATAAACAGAAATGAAAAAGCTTATTTTAATGTTGATGCTTTGCGCACCAATGACAATGATGGCACAGAAGTTCGGTAAGGTAAATACTCAGCAGATCATGCAGTCTTTGCCAGACGTAGCTAAGGCCAACGGCGAGTTGGAAGCTCTCCAGAAGCAGAAGGAGAACGACCTCAAGTCTATGCAGGATGAGTTCCAGCGCAAGGCAGACGAGTATCAGAAGGGCGCAAGCACAATGAATGCTACTGCCAAGCAGCAGAAGGAAACTGAATTGCAGGGTCTTCAGCAGAAGATTCAGCAGGCTTACCAGGATGGTCAGCAGGAGTTGCAGAAGAAGAGCAGTGAACTCATGCAGCCTATCATCGCTAAGGTACGTACAGCTATCGAGGCTGTAGGTAAGGCTGGTAACTATACATACATCATGGAGGAAGGCACAGCTATCTATACTGGCGCCAACGTGGTAGATGTTACCAAGGAAGTACAGGCTAAGATCAAGTAATCAAACGTAAGTATTTCTATAAAAAAGCTAAGGGCAGGCACAAGTGCCTGCCCTTATTTATCATCTAGTATATTCATATTATATATAAAAGGTATCACGCATTATGAAAAAGAATCTCCTATTTTTGGCGCTCGCTCTTGTTGCCCTCTCGGCTTCTGCACAGCAGAACCAGACTCCGGCGGAACAACCAGCAGCCATCGTTGCACAGCCAGCATTGCGATTTGGCTACTTCAGCTTTGAGCAGGTTTTTCATACCATGCCTGGTTATGCAATAGCCAAGCATAATATGGATGAACTCCGCGCAAAGTATGATGAGGAAACCAAGCGCGTGGAAACTGAGTTTAATACCAAGTATGAGGAATTCCTTGACGGTCAGCGCTCGTATGCCAAGACTATCCTGGAGAAGCGCCAGGCTGAACTGCGTGAATTGATGGAGAAGAACATCGCCTTCAAGGCTGAGGCTGCCAAACTCCTGAATCAGGCAGAGACCGATGCGTATGCTCCTCTCAAGACCCAGATCAACGAGGCTGCCAAGCAGATTGGCAAGGAGAAGGGATTTGCCTTCATCATCAATACCGACAACAACACCACACCTTATCTGAGTGAAGAAATGGGTGAGGATATTACAGCAGTGCTGGAGGAGAAACTGAAATGATTCTGCCATCTAATCCCGGACCTATCGGAATCTTTGATTCCGGATATGGTGGCTTGACCATCCTGCATGGCTTGCGCCAGATGTTGCCGCAGTACGACTATATGTATCTGGGCGACAATGCCCGTGCGCCATACGGTTCGCGCTCCTTCGAGGTGGTGTATAAGTTTACCCGCCAGGCTGTGCTGAAGCTTTTTTCCATGGGTTGCCATCTGGTAATCCTGGGTTGCAATACGGCTTCGGCCAAGGCGCTGCGCTCTATCCAGCAGAGAGACATCCCGGAACTGGACCCTGACCGCCGCGTGCTGGGCATCATCCGTCCTACTGCCGAGGTGATAGGTACGCTGACCAAGAGTCGCCACGTGGGCATTCTTGCCACCGAGGGAACCATCAAGAGCGAGAGCTACAAGATGGAGATTGGCAAGCTCTGGCCGGATATCCAGGTAAGCGGAGTAGCTTGTCCGCTCTGGGCTGCTATCGTAGAGGCCAACGAGGCAGATAGTCCTGGTGCTGATTATTTCGTCAAGAAGCGCATAGACCAGTTGATGCGTATGGATGAGGACATCGATACCATCATCCTGGGTTGCACCCATTATCCACTGCTCATGAGCAGCATCGTGAAGAATCTTCCCGACGGCGTGAGAGTGGTGCCACAGGGACAGTATGTGGCCAACAGTCTGCAGGATTATCTGCAGCGACATCCGAATATGGAACAGATGGTGACAAAGGGTGGTAGCTGCAAGTATCTGACTACAGAAAGTGAGGAGAAATTCAAGGAGTCGGCGTTGATATTCCTGCATGAGCAGGTGGACGTTACACACGTGGACCTTGAATAGTTTATAATTAATAGTTTATAGTTAATAGTTATGCAAGAAACAAGACAAAACCGTATATCAAGACTGCTCCAGAAGGAGTTGAGTCTTATCTTCCAGTCACAGACCCGCATGATGCATGGTGTGATGGTAAGTGTTACTAAGGTAAGAGTAAGCCCGGATCTTAGCATCTGCACTGCTTACCTCAGTGTGTTCCCATCTGAAAAGGGTGAGGAAATTCTGAAGAATATCAATGCCAACGAGAAGACTATCCGCTTCGACCTGGGCAGAAAGGTGAGAAATCAGTTGCGCATCATTCCTGAGCTCCGTTTCTTCCTGGACGACAGCCTGGATTATCTGGAGCGCATTGATGAACTCTTGAAGAAGTAAAAAAGTAAAAAGACAAATGAATTTTCCATTCTTTATTGCTCGCAGGTATCTCTTTTCCAAGAAGAGTACACACGTTATCAATGTGATCAGCTCCATCTCTGTGATTGGTGTGGCTGTGGCAACGATGGCACTCGTCATCGTGCTGAGCGTATTCAATGGTTTCCACGACCTGGTGGCTACGCTCTTTACGAGCTTCGACCCGCAGTTGAAGGTGGTGCCGATGGAGGGAAAGACGGCGCCTGCCGATGACCCGATATTGACGCAGATACGTATGCTGCCACAGGTAGATGTGGCTACTGAAACCGTGGAAGACCAGGCGCTGGCAATCTATGACGACCGTCAGGCTATGGTGAGGATCAAGGGTGTGGACGACAACTTCTCTGAGTTATCGCATATCAACGACATCCTTTATGGTGATGGCAGTTTCTCGCTCCATGCTGCCAATCTGCAGTATGGAACCGTGGGTATCCGTCTGGCGCAGACCTTGGGTATCGGGGCAAAATGGGATGGTTTTATGAAGATTTATGCTCCGCAGAAGGAGGGACAGTTGGATATGATGAATCCGGATGCCGGCTTCGTGGTTGATTCGCTGAATTCTCCGGGTGTGCTCTTCGCCGTCAAGCAGTCGAAATACGACAAGAATTATATCATCACCTCCATTGCCTTTGCGCGCAACCTCTTCGGGCAGCAGGGTATGCTCTCAGATCTGGAGATCCGCCTGAAGGAGGGTAGTGACCTGCAGGCAGTAAAGGCTGAGATGCAGAAGATTGCCGGCACCAAATATAAGGTGCTGGATAGATTTGAGCAGCAGGAAGATACTTTTAAGATCATGTCGATAGAGAAGCTGATGGCTTACATCTTCCTGACCTTTATCCTCGTAGTGGCATGTTTCAACATCATCGGTTCGCTCTCGATGCTCATCATCGACAAGAAGAACGATGTGGTGACGTTGCGGAATCTGGGTGCCAATGACAAGCAGATTACGCGTGTCTTCCTCTTCGAGGGAAGAATGATTGCAGTGATTGGTGCGGTGATTGGTATCGGATTGGGTCTGTTGCTCTGCTGGCTGCAGCAGCAGTATGGCTTCGTAAGACTGGGCGACTCCGAGGGCTCCTTCATCGTAAATGCCTATCCGGTAAGCGTTCACTATTCTGATGTAGCCATCATCTTTGTAACGGTTATCGCCGTAGGCTGGCTTGCCGTATGGTATCCGGTGAGAGCATTGAGTAAAAGACTTTTGAGTTAGAGGTAAGAGAGTGTGTCATAAGTCCTGATTATGGCAGCCGAGGACGGGCTGAAAGCCCAAAAGCTCCTAGCCCAGGGCAGCGCCCTGGGTAATGTTGGTAAAAAACGAAGTCGCCCTGAAAGGGCAAAAGCTTTCAATTTCAAAGCTTTTGCCCTTTCAGGGCG
>NZ_JBBNGE010000023.1:0-52924 GCF_040095255.1 Segatella sinensis
GCATGTGTTAAGCCTGTAGCTAGCGTTCATCCTGAGCCAGGATCAAACTCTCCATTGTAAAATATCATTTTTACTTCTTGCCTCATTGCTGAAGCAGTCGGTGTTTGTTGTCTGTACTTAGGACGAATATCCTTTTCGTTTATTGAAGCTTAGTAAACCTGACTTGTCAATTACTTGACGGTTCGTTTCTTTTACCCAGTCAACTTTCTTATTTCTAAGAAGTCAACCGCTTCTTGTACTACTTGTCTGTTTATGTAAAATCTTTCAAAGAACTCTTTCTTTAGTTGCTAAGAGAAAGTGTATTTCTCAAAAGCGAGTGCAAAAGTACTAACTATTTTTCATTCCACCAAATGTTTTGAGGAAAAAGTTTCAAAAAACGCCATTTTTTAACAGTTATAAACACTTAAATAAACTATCAGATACTCAGCACCTTATAATATACATGCGCACACTGGGGCGCGCATACATACGCATATATGCGCACGCTCTCGCGCGCGCATATTATATATTGTATTCAAATATTTTTGCTTATTTTTTAAGGGTAAACTCAAACTTGAGACCGCCTTCCGGCAAATTACTTACCCGAATAGTACCTCCATGCAGGAGAACGGCATTCTTTACAATGGCAAGCCCGAGGCCAGTACCACCCATTTTGCGGCTACGCCCCTTATCCACCCGATAAAAGCGCTCAAACAAACGGGCCAGATGCTCCGGTGATACTCCCTGACCATTATCCCGGAAAATGAAATGCCATTTATTTCCCTGTTCCTTCGCCTCCAAGGTCATCTTGCGCCCCTCTCCAGCATAAGCAATGGCATTATCTGTAAGATTGCGGAAAATACTATATATCAGACTTCGGTTTCCCTTCACCACGATATGTTCCGGCATCCGATTATCAAAAGTCATTTTCCTTTCCTGTCGAGCCAACGCTGTCTCACGGGTAATATCAGTCACCAACCGGGTAATATCTACCGCTTCAAAATCTATCATATCAGAACCATCATCCAAACGGTTAAGCGTAGAGATGTCGTGAAGCAAGGAGGTCAACCGCTCACTTTGGGCAAAGCAGCGTTGCAGGAATTGCGCCTTGGTCGCCTCATTGATATGCGGGTTATCCAGAATCGTCTCCAGATATCCCCGAATACTAGCCACAGGAGTTTTCAACTCATGAGCGATATTCTGAGTAAGTTGTCTTTTCAGGATATCCTGTTCTTTTCGGGTAGTCTGCACGCGCTTATACATCTTGATGATTCTTTCAGCAATTTCTCCCAATTCATCCCCCGGGAAGCTTGCCAAATCTTCTACCTCCAGGCTTTCATTATGATCTGCCTTATAGGCAAATATACGGAGTTTGGAAATATTACTACCCAGACGACTGGTGAAACGATAGAGCACAAGCGTAAGAATGATGACGGCAACAAGAGCAAACCAGATATAATGCTGATCAGCCTGAAGCGACTTTGCCAAATCATCGTTATATGGCAACGCCGTACGCACAACTAGCTGACTTTTAGGAAAATAGGATGCCACATAGAAATAATCGTGCTTGAGGGTAGAAGACTGGCGTTCTACACTGGTTCCCATTCCATACTGAAGTGCCTCCGCAATCTCCGCTCTTTTTGCATGATTGGAAAACTTGCGAAAATCCTTACCCATATTATCATAGATAACCTTACCATCAGGCTTGATAAGAGTCACTCTCAAGTCTTTACTTTCGTGTTCCTGAACAAAATCCTCAAGTTTAGCCTCAGCTACCCTGACACTATCCACCAGATTCACCGTATCCGACAATAGAATACCATTTGAAGAAGATAGAGCGAGATCCTCCACCAACAATTCGTTATAGGTGGCAAGTTTCAAGGTAAGGGTACTAATCTTATACTGCTTCTCTCGTGTTTGCTGAAACACGATAAAGCTGACAGCGAACACTAGGAACACCGCCAGCACACTAAAGTACAATTTTCTACCTACAGTATTTGTTTTAAGCATTGAACTTTAAAAACTGAACATTAAACTTCACAATTATCTGTAAATCAAAGTCAAACCAATCAGGCATCGAAATAATATCCGAAACCGAGACGAGTCACGATGCACTTTGCAAATCGTCCAACCTTTTTACGCATACGGGTAATGTTCACATCCACGGTACGATCGAGTACCATTACATCCTTAGGCCACACCCTGTCAATCAATTCCTGACGGGAGAAGACTCTGCCCTTTTCTTCCAACAAGAGATGGAGCAATTCAAACTCAGTCTTGGTAAAAGGAACAGTTTCGCCATCAATGCTAACCGTTTTCTTATCAAGATCCAGCACCAGCCCCTGATAGCCAATCACCTTAGGTTCATCAGCACTACCATTCTGTTCTGCGGTACGGCGCAATACGGCACGAATGCGTACCATCACCTCACGGATGGAGAATGGCTTGGAAATATAATCATCAGCACCCAGGTTGAATCCCGTCAACGTATCATTCTCCGTATCCCGAGCGGTAAGGAAAATGATTGGCACATGGGCAGTCATCGGGTTCTCCTTCAACTTCTTAGCCAGTTGGAATCCACTCATACCTCCCATCATCACATCCAGCAACAACAGATCATAGGATGCAATATCCATTTCCAAAGCCTCTTCGGCAGAATTGGCTGTATCCACATGATATCCTTCTATCTGGATATTGAAACTCAAGATTTCACACAAATCCTGTTCATCATCAACAACAAGAATTCTTTTATCCGCCTTTTCCATAATCTATTTTTATAAATTCGAAATTATGGTGCAAAAATACATTTTTTATCTCGTAATAAGCGTTACATTAGATTACAATTTTGTAACAACAACGAGTTTTTTGCAAAAAAATGACAAAGCCCAGCATAATGTTACACTTTTTAACTCAGTGTAATTATATTGGCTACACCATATAACTAAACAAATCGCTTTTCTAATAAATAAAACCCTGCAATACTTCTATATAAACGAGAAGTACTGCAGGGCTTTGTTTTTATCTTTCTGAAGAAGAGAGAGGACTATGCCAATCTCTTCTCCAGGCGCTCACGGATAGCAGCGATGAAGCCGGCTGAGTTGACAGGCTTAGCCTCAACACCTTCCATCAGGTTGACGAGATCCTTGGTAGCGATACCATCATTCAAGGTATCGAAGCAAGCAGCCTCCAGCTGGTCGCCGAAGTTCTGGAGATCCTGAAGTCCATCCATCTCACCACGCTTTCTCAAGGCACCACTCCATGCAAAGATGGTTGCCATTGGGTTGGTAGAGGTATCCTCGCCCTTCAGATAGCGATAGTAGTGACGGGTAACGGTACCATGCGCAGCTTCATACTCATACTTACCTTCTGGAGAAACCAATACAGAAGTCATCATTGCCAGAGAACCGAAAGCGGTACTGAGCATATCGCTCATCACATCACCATCATAGTTCTTGCAGGCCCAGATGAATCCACCCTTGCTACGGATTACACGAGCCACAGCATCATCTATCAGTGTATAGAAGTATTCTATGCCGAGTTCAGCAAACTTCTCCTTGTAGTCACTCTCGTAAACCTCTTCGAAAATCTTGCGGAACTGCGCATCGTAAGTCTTTGAGATGGTATCCTTGGTAGCAAACCAGAGATCCTGCTTGGTATCGATGGCAAACTTGAAGCAGCTGTGAGCAAAGCTGCGGATACTCTTGTCGGTATTGTGCATACCCTGGATAACGCCTGCACCATCGAAGTTGTGGATTTCCACCTCCTGCTTCTTTCCGCTTTTACCCTCGAACACGAGTTTGGCTACTCCCGGTTCATCGGCACGGATTTCCACACTCTTATATACATCTCCGTATGCATGACGGGCGATGGTGATAGGCTTCTCCCAATTCTTCACACAAGGATGGATGCTTGGGATGATGATAGGTGCACGGAACACAGTACCATCCATAATACTACGGATAGTACCATTAGGGCTCTTCCACATCTTATGAAGCTTATACTCATCCATGCGCTGTGCATTAGGAGTGATGGTAGCACACTTTACTGCTACACCATATTTCTTGGCAGCCTCAGCAGAGTCGATGGTCACCTGGTCGCTGGTCTGGTCACGATAAGGCAGACCCAGATCATAATACTCAGTTTTCAAATCTACAAAAGGAAGAATCAGTTCATCCTTGATCATCTTCCAGAGAATTCTTGTCATCTCATCACCATCCATCTCTACCAATGGAGTTGTCATCTTAATCTTTTCCATAACAATTCATGTATAATTAATAATTTGCCTGCAAAATTACGAAAAAGATTCGACAAAAGAAAGAGAATTAAGATATTTTCTGTCAAAATGACAATAAAACGCGCTTTTTTCCAAGCCATATTCTATAATTTATGCATATTTATACTAAAAAAGGCACCAATGAGCATAAACCCATTGGTGCCTTCTTGTATATTTTCTATTCAGATTACTTCTGAGAATCCTCTGGAGCCTTGTCGATCAAGTCCATAAACTGGTCGAGCTTAGGAGTGATGATGATCTGTGTACGACGGTTACGCATCTTGCCCACCTCAGTATCATTGGTAGTTACAGGATTGTACTCACCACGACCACCAGCAGTCATACGCTTAGGACTAACACCGAAGTTGTCCTGGAGATACTGAACTACTGAAGAAGCACGGAGAGCAGAGAGGTCCCAGTTGTTGCGGATGTTCTTCATCTTGGCACTGGTAGTGCTTACAGGCACGTTATCGGTGTTACCCTCGATGAGTACATCGTAATCCTTGTAGTCCTGGATGATCTTTGCAATCTTGCTCAAAGTTTCCTTGGCACGGCTGTTTACCTCGTAGCTACCGCTCTGATAGAGCATGTTGTCAGCCAGAGAGATGTAAACCACACCCTTCATCACCTGAACGTCAACCTCCTTCATCTCCTCTCGGCTGAGAGAACGGGTCAGGTTGTTGGTAAGAACCATGTTGAGCGAATCGCTCTTGCTCTTCACCTCTACCAGGTGACGGATATACTGGTTGCTCTCATTAATCTGGTCAACGAGCTTCTCAATGCTGATGTTGTTCTGATTGGCATTGGTCAGACTCTTGTCCAGCGAGTTCTGCAACTTGGCATAATCCTTCTTGGTACTGCTCAACTGCTCCTGCGCAGCAGCAAGGCTAGCCTCAGCAGCAGCCAACTTCTCCTTGGTTGCCTGATAATTGGCAGTCAATTCTCTATTTTCAGCTTGACAATTCTGGAGATCCTTCTTACTAGCACAGCTAGTAGCCATCAGGGCTACAGCCATCATTGCCATTACAAAAATTTTAGTCTGTTTCATATTTGCTTTCGATTTTTAAATTTTCTGTTATTGTTTTTTAATCACTATGTTATTATATAGACGGCAGTTACGCCCTCCATATAAAACGCTTTATACGTCTCTTTCTGGATGCAAAGTTACTGATAAGACTCCAATAAACCTTATTTGTCTAATCCATTTATAAAATTTTAACCACTAAATCACTATTTATCACCTTTTTAACTAAAAAAAGAAAATAAATGCGTATTCTTTGCGGAGAAATCAGATTTTTGTATTACCTTTGCAGTCGGAAAGCAAAAGCATATTATGTAGGCTTTTGTCAAGGTAGAATTAATACATTAACAATATAAAAAGAGAAATAGTATGATTCTTTTTTTCAGAACTCCATCTAAGAGTGTGATTGCGACCGAGATTGACCACAAACCATCTCAGGACGAAATCAATGAACTTTGTTGGCTTTATGGTGACGCAACTTTAGAGGACGCCCAGCAGTTGCAGGGCTTCTATGTTGGCCCACGCCGTGAAATGATTACTCCTTGGAGTACGAATGCCGTTGAGATAACTCAGAACATGAGTCTTGACGGCATTTCGCGTATCGAGGAGTACTTCCCTGTGGATAGCGAGGACGCTGAGCACGACCCTATGCTCCAGCGTATGTACAACGGTATCGGACAGGATGTGTTCACCGTGAACCACGAGCCAGAACCTATCAAGTACGTCGATGACCTCGAAAAGTACAACGAGGAAGAGGGTCTGGCCCTCAGCGAGGACGAAATGGCTTATCTCCACAAGCTGGAGAAAGAAAACGGACGTCCTCTCACCGACAGCGAAATCTTCGGTTTCGCACAGATTAACTCAGAGCACTGCCGCCACAAGATCTTCGGCGGCCAGTTTATCATCGACGGCAAGGAGATGGAGTCTTCTCTTTTCAGCATGATCAAGAAGACCACCAACGAGAACCCTAACAAGATTCTCTCTGCCTATAAGGATAATGTGGCTTTCTCTCAGGGTCCTGTTATCGAGCAGTTTGCTCCAGCCGATCAGACTACCAGCGATTTCTTCCAGGTGAAGGATATCGAGAGTGTCATCTCGCTGAAGGCTGAGACCCACAACTTCCCTACTACCGTAGAGCCTTTCAATGGTGCTGCTACCGGTACAGGTGGTGAGATCCGCGACCGTATGGGTGGTGGTGTAGGTTCATGGCCTATCGCAGGTACTGCCTGCTACATGACTGCTTATCCTCGCTTGAAGGATGACAACGGCAAGAGCGATGCTGAGCGCGACTGGGAAGACATCATGCCAGTGCGTAAGTGGCTCTATCAGACTCCAGAGCAGATTCTGATCAAGGCTTCCAACGGTGCATCAGACTTCGGTAACAAGTTCGGTCAGCCTCTCATCACCGGTTCTGTGCTTACTTTCGAGCACGAGGAAAACGGCGAGAAATATGCATACGATAAGGTAATCATGCTTGCTGGTGGTGTAGGCTACGGCAAGAAGCGTGACTATAAGAAGGGTGAGCCACAGAAGGGCAACAAGGTTGTCGTAGTAGGTGGTGATAACTATCGCATCGGTCTTGGTGGTGGTTCTGTTTCTTCTGTAGATACAGGCCGTTACAGCAACGGTATCGAGTTGAACGCTATCCAGCGTGCCAACCCTGAGATGCAGAAGCGTGCCTACAACCTGGTTCGTGCACTCGTTGAGAACGATGAGAACCCAGTAGTCAGCATCCACGACCACGGTTCTGCCGGTCACTTGAACTGTCTCTCAGAGTTGGTAGAAGAGTGCGGTGGCGAAATCGATATGTCTAAGTTGCCTATCGGCGACAAGACTTTGAGCGCCAAGGAAATCATCGCTAACGAGAGTCAGGAGCGTATGGGCTTGCTCATCGACGAGAAGTATATCAGCGAGGTTCAGAAGATTGCCGACCGTGAGCGTGCTCCAATGTACGTGGTTGGTGAGACTACTGGCGATGCTCACTTCAGCTTCAAGCAGGCTGATGGTGTGAAGCCATTCGACCTCGATGTAGCCCAGATGTTCGGTCATACTCCTAAGACTGTGATGGTAGATGAGACCGTAGAGCGTAAATATGAAGATGTAACTTATTCTGCAGACGACCTCGACGAGTACTTGCAGCGTGTTCTCCAGATGGAGGCTGTGGCTTGTAAGGATTGGTTGACCAACAAGGTTGACCGTTCCGTAACAGGTAAGATTGCCCGTCAGCAGGGACAGGGTCAGATTCAGTTGCCACTTTCTGACTGTGGTGTCGTAGCACTCGACTATCGTGGCGAGAAGGGTATCGTAACAGCAATGGGTCATGCTCCTCAGGCTGGTCTTGCCGATCCTAAGGCAGGTTCTGTACTCTCTGTAGCAGAGTCATTGACCAATATTATCTGGGCTCCATTGGCAGATGGCATGGACAGCATCAGCCTTTCAGCTAACTGGATGTGGCCTTGCCGCAGCCAGAAGGGTGAGGATGCCCGTCTGTATGAGGGTGTGAAGGCATTGTCAGACTTCTGCTGCGCCATCCACGTAAACGTACCAACAGGTAAGGACTCTCTCTCATTGACCCAGCAGTATCCTAACGGCGAGAAGATCATCGCTCCTGGTACCGTTATCGTCAGTGCCGGCGGTGAGGTTTCAGATATCAAGAAGGTGGTTAGCCCAGTTCTCGTTAACGACAAGAACTCTAGCCTCTACCACATCGACTTCAGCTTCGACGAGCAGCGTCTCGGTGGTTCAGCCTTCGCACAGAGCCTGGGCAAGGTGGGCAGCGATGTTCCTACCGTGAAGAACCCAGAGTACTTCGTTGACTGCTTCAATGCCGTACAGGAGCTCATCAACCGCGGTTGGGTAATGGCTGGTCACGATATCAGCGCCGGCGGTTTGATTACAACTCTCCTCGAGATGACATTCGCCAACGTAGAGGGTGGTATGAAGATCAACCTCCACGACATCGCAGATGCCGACATCATCAAGACACTCTTCGCCGAGAACCCAGGTGTTGTCATCCAGGTAAGCGATGCTCACAAGGATGAGTTGAAGGCATTCTTCGATGAGAACGGTATCGGTTATGCCAAGATTGGTTATCCAGCTCCAGAGCTCCGCAAGATTATCATCAAGAAGGAAGGCTTCGAGCACGAGTTCGATATCGATGCATTGCGCGACGACTGGTATAAGACATCTTACCTCCTCGACCGCAAGCAGAGTATGAATGGTATGGCTAAGAAGCGCTACACCAACTATAAGAAGCAGCCTATCGAGATGAACTTCGGCTACGGCTTCAAGGGCACACTCTCTAGCTATGGTCTCGATGCCAACCGCCGCAAGCCATCTGGCATCAAGGCAGCCATCATCCGTGAGAAGGGTACCAATGGTGAGCGTGAGATGGCTTACTCAATGTATCTCGCTGGCTTCGACGTGAAGGACGTGATGATGACCGACTTGATTTCTGGTCGTGAGACTCTGGAAGATGTGAACTTTATCGTATTCTGCGGTGGTTTCTCTAACTCCGACGTTCTCGGTTCTGCCAAGGGTTGGGCTGGTGCATTCCTCTACAATCCTAAGGCTAAGGAGGCACTCGATAAGTTCTATGCCCGTGAGGATACCCTTTCACTCGGTATCTGCAACGGTTGCCAGCTGATGGTTGAGTTGAACCTCATCAATCCTGAGCACAAGCATCGTTCACACCTCTGCCACAACACATCCAAGAAGTTCGAGAGTACATTCCTCGGTCTGACCATTCCTCAGAACGACAGTGTGATGTTCGGTAGCCTGAGCGGTGACAAGCTCGGTATCTGGGTAGCTCACGGCGAGGGCCGTTTCTACTTGCCAGAGCCAGAGGATCACTACAACATCATTGCGAAATACAACTACGCTGAGTATCCAGGTAATCCTAATGGCAGTGACTACAATGTAGCAGGTATCTGCTCTGCAGATGGTCGCCACTTGGCTATGATGCCACACTTGGAGCGTGCCATCTTCCCATGGCAGAATGCCTGGTATCCAGCTGATCGTCGCAACGATGAGGTAACTCCTTGGATTGAGGCATTTGTCAATGCACGTCAGTGGATTGAAGAAAGAGCTTTGAAAAAGTAAAAAGGTAAAAAAGTAAAAAGGTAAAAAATGAATAATAGCGTAAGTTATCTTACATTATTCAAAACATTTATGAAGATTGGCATAGTCACCTTTGGGGGTGGCTATGCCATGATTCCTATTATAGAATCCGAAGTCGTTGACAAGCATCATTGGATGACGAAGGAGGAATTTCTGGATGCCATCGCTACCACCCAGGTTTGTCCGGGAGCCTTGGCTATCAACATGAGTTCCCTGCTCGGATATAAGTTGGCAAAAACACCGGGAGCCATCGTCTGCACCTTCGGCGCTTCGTTGCCATCGTTTCTTATTATCCTGGCGATAGCCATGTTTTTCCATCAGTTTGAAGACAACAAGGTGGTGGCAGCCCTGTTTGCCGGCATCCGTCCTGCCGTCGTGGCATTGATAGCCGTACCTACGCTCTCGCTAGCCAAGAGTGCCAGGATTTCGCTCGTCAACTGCTGGATTCCTATTCTCTCCGCCCTCCTGATTTGGCTTTTGGGCGTCAACCCAATCTGGGTGATTATCGCAGCTGCCGTAGGTGGCTACATCTATGGTCAATTCATTCAACCAACAGAATAATATATGATATTTCTTCAGCTTTTCATCGTATTCCTTCAGATAGGCATCTTCGGATTCGGAGGTGGCTATTCCATGATATCCCTGATTCAGGGACAAGTTGTTACGCAGTATCATTGGATGACGATGAAGGAGTTTACCGATGTGGTTGCTATTTCTCAGATGACACCGGGACCTATCGGTATCAACACCGCTACCTATTGTGGCTATACAGCTGTCCATAATGCCGGTATGAGTGGCATGATGGCTGTACTCGGAAGTGCCATGGCAACCTTTGCTTTGGTTCTCCCATCCTTGGTTTTGATGATTCTTATCAGCAAGATGCTGTACAAGTATATGAAGACCTCAGCCGTCCAGAGCATCTTCATCGGTCTTCGCCCAGCCATTGTCGGTCTGGTAGGTGCCGCAGCCTTACTCCTGATGAATGGTGAGAACTTCTCTACGCCAGCCAATCCCTGGCATTTCTATATCTCCATCGCCCTCTTCTTTGCCACCTTTATCGGCGTGAAGGTGATGAAGATCAATCCCATCCGCATGATACTCTATTCTGCGTTTGCCGGATTGCTTCTTCTCTATTAAGACTTTTTTCACCCCAAACTACCCCATTTTTATGAGAAAGGTATATTTATCCATAGCCCTTGGCTTCTGCTGCCAAGGCATTCTGGCACAGCAGAACTCCTACCGCTGGAAGGTGGAGGCAGAAGCTGGTGTCAGTTGCAGTGTGCTTGATACGGATGTGTCGGGCTTGTCGGAGACTTATTATAAGGTGCGACCGGGTTTCACGGCTGCCATCGGTGCCGAATACAATATCGTAGATCAGCTGGCGGTAGGAGCGGGCATCCGCTTCGTTCAGCGCGACTACCTGTACCAGAACCTCGGCGGCGACTCCTGGAACACCCGATACAACAACAACTTCATCAGCATCCCACTCCATGTGGGCTACTATCTCCTCCATAATCCTTACCACGAGAAGGGATGGTGGATCAAGCCGCAGGTAGGCATCTATTACGAGTACTTCACCTCCATGCATACCAAGGGTATGTATCCGATGAACATCATGGAGGGGTACAAGGGCGATGGTTCCTACATCCGCTATAACACCACCTACGATTTCAGGAAGAATGAGAACCATCTCCGCCGCAGTCTCTTTGGCGGCGAAGCTGGCATCAAGGTTGGTTATTCCTTCGGAAGATTAGATGGCTCTATTGGGTATAACTTCCAATACGGTTTCTCGCATATCTACCAGGATAAGGCCCGTACCAGCAAGACAGCCCGCCGCAACTCCAGTCTCATCACTGCCTCGGCTGCCTATAAGTTCTAAAAAATTCATTTTAAAATATGAGAATCCCTTTATATATAAAAGGTGGAATGCGATGCCTCTTCGCCTTCCTCCTGGCGACAACCACCACGGGGATGTCGCTTACCAGTTGTGTGGCAGACAATGATGCCAACGAGAAATCGATTTCCGATTATTCCGATACCGATGTCAAGTCGTATGGCGACCTGTTCCAGGTTTTCTGGAGCGTGATGAACCAGCGCTACTGCACCCTCAACGAGCAGTCTGCCGTATCTTCGCAGACCTGGGACCAGGTGTACAAGGAATACAAACCCAAGTTTGATGCCCTGAAGACCTTCCAGCATACCTCCGCTTTCACCCAGCAGGAGATTCTGGAAGACAACGCCAAGGCAAAGCAGTATTTCCAGGAAATCATCGACAAGATCATCGACCAGCATTTCTATGTCAAGATTACCCTGCCCGTCTCCCACTCTTCTACGGAAACGGTGAGATTCAACAGCACGCTCCGCAACAAGACCGAGTATTTCCCACTGAATGCTCACTGGAACCATACCCGCGACCAGCTCAACCTGGATGGTACAGCCTTCGGCGAGATTACCTCAGATGGTTTCTGCATCATGGGCGGTTACCTGAAGGAGCAGCCGGGCACCTATTACCTCGGCTTCAACAAGTTTGCCCTCTACGAAAACTGTTTCCACGAGTATCAGAAGTCCTATCTTCCTGACAATGCCGCCAGCACCTATCATCTGGATGCTTCCAAGATAACAGACAAGGCGAAGGAACTGATTACAGATGCAGGAAAGCGAGAGAAGGCTGAGCAGCAGGCAGCGCAGTTGCTTGCCGATATGGATAGCTATCTGGCTTCAGATGATGTTGCCCAAGCCTGCGAGAAGATGGCGGCCTACAGCAACCAGGGAGATTATTCCGGTCTCTATGCTCTCGCCAGCGAGGCTTACGAGGTGGCACCGGGACTCCTCAAACTGTTGTCTATTACTGCTGATGCAAGCGGCATGGGCGAACAGATCCGACAGAAGCTGCAGGGCGATGCCCGTTATCAGCAGATGCTTTCAGCCTCCGGTTTTGCCAACTGGTATTGTCAGGCACTTGCCGATTACCTCTGGCATGAGCGGGAACTCTATGCTTACTGGAGCGACCTGAAGTTTACCTACAATCATCTCTGCGTAGAAGGTTACCGCCGCCTGTTCCTGGAGCCTCTGGCTAAGGGCGAGATCAAGAAGCTGATTCTCGACTTCCGTGGCAACGGAGGCGGAAGCGTGATAGACACCCGTCTGCTTACCGACTATCTCATCACCCAATCTGCCGTCTATGCCTACGTGCGCAAAAAAGAGGACAATAATCCATACAGTTATACGCCTTGGATTCCGCAGAAGATTACGGTAACGCCGAAGAGCCTGGGCAGAAACATCCCTACCGCCATCCTGCTCGACAACTACAGCGCCAGCATGTCGGAGGTGACAACCCTCATCCTGAAGAGTCAGGGCGACCACGTGAAGACGATAGGCAGAAACAGTTACGGAGCGCAGGCGATGCTCACTTCCGACAACGAAGCCAGCAATGGCGGTTGGATAGGAAATGTAACGAGCTATCTCTACTTCTACATGCCGTTCTCGCTTACCAAGGATGCACAGGGCAACCTGCTGGAAAGTGTGGGAATCACCCCCGATTATCTGCTCGACGAGATGACCGGAGAGGAAAAGGAGAAGCTCTACCAGAACGATGCTTCGGCTGTGGATAGAGGCCTGAAGAAGGCGATGGAAGTTCTGAAATAGCCCCCCAGATAGTACTGACGGATAGTAAAGACGCTTCCAGCGCTTATTGCCTCACTACGGCATTATATTGCCCTTTACCAGGGCAATATCTTGCCATTGCCAGGCACAAAACGATACGTCGGGAGAGAAAATCCCCACTCTCTTTTTTACTCTTCACTCTTCACCAAATCGCCTGACCCTCCGATAAACACTGGGGTTCCGAGAGGTGAAGAGTTGGCTCAACTCTTCACCACTCTTCACCCACTCTTCACCTGGATATTTTTTCATCGGATTACGCTGAATTAACAGAGCATTCTTGCTCCACGGATTACGCACGGATTCCGTCAGGCGTCTGTCTTCCGTGAGGCGTCCCAGCGGATTTGCAACCGTCAGGCGTCCCAGCGGATTTGCAATCCGCTGTAAAAAAATGTTCGACCTATGAAACCGGGGGATTTGCAATCCCCCCTCAATCTATAAACAGCTAGCGAAAAAATCTGGGGTGAAGAGTGGTGAAGAGTCGAGCGCACTCTTCACCCTACCAAAGCAACTCATACACAAACACTTACGCCACTCCGGTGAAGAGTGAAGAGTGTTTTTGAAATTGGCGGATAATCGTTACAAGTTACAGCGGATTACAAATTCGCTGGGACGCCTCACGGAAGATAGGAAGATTTAAAATAAATATCCGCCCACCAGCTGATTTCCACTTGCACAACAGGTGTTGGGCGAGCGCATATCAGCTGTTATGCAAGCGCACAACAGCTGTTGTGCGGCTGGAGGAATAGGCTTTTCCGGCTTATACTATTAGTTCTTCTGGCAACAAGTAAAGGTTACTCCGAAGACTTTATACGATAAAACGATGCAGCAACGATAATACTTACAAGGCACAGCGATAGTACAGTTCAGTCTTGCAGTTTCGACGGATTTGCAATCCGTCGTATAAAAAGGTTCGACTTATCAAACCTGGGGATTTGCAATCCCCCCTGTCGGAAACGATTTACATCTTTTTAATTGCCAAAACTTGCACGATTCAAAAAAATGCCGTATCTTTGCGGCTAAAGAAAGGAATAGGAGAAATGATTATAGCAAACAATGAATACAGAAAGCTGCCGGTAGGCATACAATCTTTCAATGTTATCAGAGAGGAAGGATACCTCTATGTTGATAAAACTGACATGATTTGGAAATTGGCGAACCAAGGTTTTAAGTATAATTACTTGAGCCGTCCTCGCCGATTCGGAAAATCTGTGCTTATTGATACGCTCCAGGCTTACTTCGAAGGAAGAAAAGATCTCTTCGAAGGACTGAAAATCATGGAGCTGGAAAAAGATTGGAAACAGTACCCGGTAATTCGACTTGACATGAGCCGAGGGGGAGCTACTGCAAATGAAGTTAAGGCATATCTGGATCGGACTTTTGATGTTTATGAGCAATTATATGGCATCCATATTAAACCAACAGATTCACTGGGAAACCGCTTCGACCTCATCATCAAAACCGCCTATAAGCAAACAGGAGCTAATGTTGCCATTCTCATCGATGAATACGACTCTCCTCTCCAGCACTCCTGGAAAACTCCCGAGCATGAGGGTTGCACAGACGTATATAGAAGCGTTTTTGCCATTCTGAAGGCTGACGATGCCTACCAGCGTTTCGTCTTCATCACGGGCATTACCAAGTTTACGCAGATTTCTCTCTTCTCGGTTCTCAACAACCTGACCAATATCAGTTTCCTTCCAGAATATGCTGCCATCTGCGGCATCACAGAAGAAGAAATCGGACAGAACTTCAAGCCGGAACTGGAAAGAATGGCAGAAGTGAACGGCTGGACTTTGCAGCAAACCCATGATAATCTGAAGGATTACTACGACGGCTACCATTTCAGTCGCAGAAATATGGTGGACATCTACAATCCTTTCAGTCTCCTCAATGCACTTGATACACAAGACTTGAGCTGTTTCTGGGTTTCATCAGGCGCTACCTCCATGCTGCCGAAGTTTGTGGATAATATGGAGCTTCGCTTACGTAATTTCGAACATTGTCCAATCTTACGCAAGACGCTTGAGAGTTCTGATGTAATCAATGGTGGTGCCGAGCTTTTCCTCTATCAGACGGGCTACCTTACCATCAAAAGCAGCGATGAATTTGGCTACTTCCTCGGTTTCCCTAATCAGGAAGTGAAACAGGCTCTCTACGAGGTGGTGCTGCCCACGCAGAAGAGCGCTATAGACTCATCATCAGTACCATTCTGAATGCCATCGGACTGAAAGTAGAAGTAGAGCACATGCTTGCCACAGGAAGAATCGACCTCATAGCCCAGACTTCCCGCTACATCTACGTGATAGAACTGAAGCTGAGAAACAATGGCGGCAAGAAGGCTGCCATCCAGCAGATTCTAGACAACCAATACCTGGAACCTTTCAAGGCTGACAAGCGAAAGGTGATAGACCTCGGCATAGAACTGGACGAGGAAGGAAAAGGCATATTGGATTGGGGGATTACTTCATAGATTTTCCGTGCGTAATCCGATGAATAATGACACACCCTCACAGAGGATAAAAAGGTGGATTTTCAGCAGAAAATCCACCTTTTACACTATATTCTCCGTTTTGTCCACCTCTTTTCCGTGTATTTTGTGTACTTTTGCGGCTGTGTATGAATCGCAGCAGGAAGTAACTTCCAAAAGCTGCGGCTTCATGCTACCAGCAAATAACAAGCAACAAAATAAAAACAAGCCTAAAGAATAAACAATGAATAAGAAAAGACATTTTTTGCTCTCGGCTGTGCTCGCCACAACATTGGCAGCCAACGCCCAAGTAACCATCCATGTAGATGCCTCTAACCCAGGCGTCAAGGTTTCACCTAATTTATATGGTATCTTCTTCGAGGATATCAACCATGCTGCTGACGGCGGTCTCTATGCCGAACTCATCAGCAACCGCTCCTTCGAAGATGATGAAAAGAACATCCCTACCTGGAAAACTTCCGCACAGGAAGGTGCAAAGATCCAGACACAACTCATCAACAAGGGGCTGCTCAACAAGGCACAGGGCAAGGCTCTCCAGCTTACCATTGCTGCCAAACCTGCTGCCACAGCCTCTCTCATCAACGAAGGTTTCTGGGGCATCAACGCCGTTCAGGGCAGAACCTACAAGCTCTCTTTCTGGGCAAAGGGTAGCTACAAGGGCGGATTGAAGGCTCGCCTCACCAACACCAAGGGCGACAAGGTGTATGCTGAAACATCCCTCAATGCCAAGGTAGGCAAGAAGTGGACCAAATATACAGCTGAACTTACAGCCAATGCCAACGATGCGAAAGCACAGTTTGAACTCGTAGCCGACGGCAAGGGTACCATCGTTCTCGACGTGGTTAGCCTCTTCCCTCCTACTTTCAAGAATCGCGAGAACGGCTTGCGCCCTGATTTGGCTCAGCTGCTCTATAACATCCATCCTAAGTTCGTCCGCTTCCCAGGCGGTTGCTACGTAGAGGGACAGGAGTCTCCAGAGAATGCATTCCACTGGGAGAAGACCATCGGTCCTATCGAGGAGCGTCCGGGACATAAGAACGTGAACTGGCGCTACCGCACCAGCGACGGTATGGGATTCGATGAGTATCTGCAGTTGGCTGAGGATTTGAACGCCAAGCCTCTCTATGTAGTAAACGTAGGTTTGTGGCACGGCGGTATGACTCCGGTGGATAGCATCCAGCCTTGGATTGACGAGTGCATGAATGCCCTGGAGTATGCCAATGGTCCTGTTACCTCCAAGTATGGTGCCCTGCGTGCCAAGAACGGTCATCCGGAGCCATACAACATCGAGTATCTGGAGATTGGTAATGAGAACAACCAGCCAGACCCTGCCGCACAGAGCGACCACTACTACGAGCGCTTCAAGAAGTTCAAGGATGCCGTATTGGCGAAATATCCTAAGATGCACCTCATCGGCAACGTGGTGGCTTGGGGCGATGATAACCCTAAGTGGGAAAGCAACGAAAGCGTAGAGCTGCTCGACGAGCACTACTACCGCAACCCTGCCTGGTTTGCCGAGAACTTCAACAAGTATGACAACTACAACCGCAAGGGCAGCGAGATCTATGTAGGTGAATATGCCGTAACCCAGGGCTTCGGCAATATGGGTTCGCTCGATGCAGCGCTCGGTGAGGCTGTCTATATGATGGGCATCGAGAACAACTCTGATATTGTGACCATGGCATCCTACGCTCCTATCTTCGCCAACCTCAACAACCGTATGTGGGCACCGGATATGATTCAATATACATCTGATAAGGTATTCGGAACTCCATCCTACTACGTTCAGAACGTGATGGCGAACAACATCGGTACCCGTGTATTGAAGGTGAACCAGGAGAATCCATACAAATATGAGCAGACCCAGGTGAAGCCAGCCATCTGCCGTGTGGGAATGGGAACTTGGGGCACCCAGGTATCTTTCGAAGACAAGGGCTACAGCGATGAGAACGGCAAGGCGCTGCCAATGACCTTGCAGGAACTGCCTACCGACATCCATGGACAGTGGAAGACTGAGGGCAGCCTCATCAAGCAGACCAGCAACGAGGAGAGCTGCATCCGTCTGAACCCAGGCGAGATTACCAGCAACGGTTATATATATAAGGTACGTGCGAAGAAGGATGCCGGAAACGAGGGTTTCCTCATCATCTTCAACTACGTGGATAAGAACAACTACTGCTGGTTGAACCTTGGTGGCTGGAACAACACCCAGCACGGTGTGGAGTCTATCGTGAATGGTGCCAAGAGTCAGGTGGCTACCTGCCCAGGCAAGATTGAAACCGGCAAGTGGTACGATATCGAGCTGAAGGTAGTGGGCGACAGCATCTTCGCCAAGTTGGATGGCAAGGAGGTATTCGCTACCAAGTTGAAGGCAAACACCCTTCCTGGCATCTTCTCTACAGCCACACTCGATGAGCAGACTGGCGAGGTAATCCTGAAGATTGCCAACACCAGCACCGAGCACACCACAGCGAAGATCAATCTTCAGGGCAAGGAGATCAAGGATGGCAAGCTCATCCGCCTTTCTGCCAAGAACGGTCTGGAGGAGAACACCATCGACAATCCTACCAACATCTATCCTGTAGAAAACTACGTAACTACAGAGAAGAATGGTGCTACGGTAGAGATTCCTGCCAGCTCGCTGAACATCATCCGTTTGAAGTAGAAAGATTGAAATAAGAAACAAGCTACATCCAGGGCATCAGCCCTGGATATACCCAATATATTGATACATTTTTTGAATAGTTGATAAGAAAGTTAGTTAGAAAAGAAGAAGGCGGCAATCTGCGTGATGCAGGTTGCCGCCTCGTTTTTATCTATCGCTTCATTTAGCTGAAAACATAATTGAAGAGCAGGAAGATGCTCAGAATATAGAGCGTAAGATTCAGATCCTTGAACTTACCCACCATCATCTTGATGAGCACATAACTCAGGATGCCGAGACAGATGCCATCGGCGATGCTGTAGCAGAGCACCATCGTAATCATTGTGATGAAAGCAGGGAATGACTCGGAAATATCCTCCAACTCAATCTTCTTGAACGAATCAATCATCAATACACCCACCATTACCAGGGCACCACTGGTGGCTGCACTCGGAATCAGCAGGAAGATAGGAGCCAGGAAAATGCTCAGGATAAACATCAAACCCACAAAGAAAGATGTCAAGCCCGACTTACCGCCCTCGGCAACTCCCGAAGCACTCTCCACATAAGTGGTAATGGTAGAGCTGCCCAGCAAGGCTCCCGCCGTGGTACCGATGGCATCGCTCATCATCGCCTCCTTCACACCAGGAATCTCTCCCTTCTCATTCTCCTTGACACCGAGTTTGGAAACCAATCCCAGCACCGTTCCGATGGTATCGAAGATGTTGACAAGCAACAGGGAGAATACCACCATGAACATCTTTGGGGTAAAGAAGCCCGTGAAATCAAACTGGCAGAAGATTGGAGCAATGCTGTGAGGGGTAGATACCGGCATCCAGTTGTCAGAGAACTGGGTTACGCCCATCGGAATACCTATCAAGGTAGAGATGATGATGGCGATGAACAGGGAGCCCTTCACTCTTCTCGCCATCAGACAGCCGCAGAGCAGGATACTGATGAGACCCAGAATGCTGACTGGCGTAAACTTGCCGAGCTGTACGAAGGTATCCGCATTGGCGGTGATGATGCCGGCATTCTTCAAACCGATAAAGGCGATAAACATACCGATACCAGCCGAAATGGCAAAGCGGAGGTTTTTCGGAATGCACTCCAATATCTTGTCACGGATATTGAGGAAGGTGATGGCAAGGAAGATGATACCCTCTACGAGCAATACTGCCAAAGCCTGCTGCCAGGTCAAGCCCATTGCCTGACAAAGGGTGAAGGCGAAGAAGGCATTCAGTCCCATGCTGGGAGCCTGGGCGAAAGGCAGCTTTGCCATGAAAGCCAGCAGGAAGGTGGCAATGGCAGAAGCGATGGCTGTGGCAGTAAAGAGAGCCCCCTTGTCCATACCTGTGGTGGCAAGGATGGTAGGGTTTACTGCCAGGATGTAACACATGGTCAAGAAGGTAGTCATACCAGCTATCAATTCCGTCTTGACCGTAGTAGTCTTCGGGTCGAAGCCCAATAATGCTTTTAATTTATTCATTTCTTATATTGCGATTATTATTTTTCTCTATTTTTCAATTTTTTCTCTTCCCCATTTCCACAACCCAATCATATACCGGTCGTATCTTGATGTCAAGACCTTTTTCGGTAACTTGGTTGTACTCATGGTCGGTGAGCAGCAGCAAGTCGGCGCATTGCGTCTTGCGATGAGCCAGAAGCAATCCCTCAATCTCCCGTTTGCGAGTCTTGGGTGAAGAAATGTCATACGATACCTGAATGGCTTGTTTCACCTGATTGTTTTTGCAAACCACGAAATCGCATTCTCCCGAGCGGTCGCTCAGGTAATAGATATCATACCCCTGCGGCTTATAAGTTCTAACCAGCTGCAGATAGACGCTGGTTTCCAATCTCCATCCCAGGTTCTCTCCCGCCAGAGCATTATCTCGCTGATCCATCAAAGCCACATCTATCGGATACACCTTCTCCTGGGTTATCCTCATCTTGCTCTTGGCAGAATACTTCTGAAGCCCCAGCAGCAGATAAGCCTGCTTCATATAGCCGATATAATTCTTGATGGTATGCTCCGATTTTACCCCCAGTGTAGCCGACAGTTCCGAAGAAGACACGATAACCGGAGCCACATTGAGCAAATGATGAGCCAACTGCTCGAAGGTGGCCTGATAGGTTATCTTGAAACGCTGTTCGATATCTCTCTGCAGAATATTGCTTACCAGATTCTTCACATAATTCTGGTGTTCGCCGATAACGAGCAGTTCAGGAAATCCTCCCTGTTTCAGATAATGATCAAAGGCTGCTCTCCTGAACGCCTGTACCTTGGTAGTCATTCCTTCCGTATCCACCTCTTTCATCAGACAATACTCATAAAAGGAGAATGGAAACAAAAGTATCTCCTTGCAGCGCCCCGAGAGATGAGTAGCCAGGTCGCTGCTCAGAAGTTTGGCATTAGAACCTGTTACAATGACATGCATCCGCCTGCGAAGCATGCGATTCACGAAAAGGTGCCAGCCCTCGATATTCTGTATCTCGTCAAGAAACAGATAATTGAAATCACCATATATCTTATACAGTACTTCCAGAACATCGTTCAAATCTTCTGCCTGTATGTTAGCCAACCGCTCATCGTCAAAATCTACATAAGCGTATTTCACACCTGCTTTCTCCAATGCCTGGAAGCATAGAGTAGATTTGCCGCTACGGCGCACACCTATCACGACCTGAGCCTGCGTACTGCCCAAGTCTATCTGCGCCTCTTCTGGTCGATGACACAAAGTTTCGCCTCTACGTATCTCCAGTTCTTCCTGCTGATCAGCAAGAATCTGTTCTAAGTTTCTCTTATCCAGCATAATAACACTTACTTTTTCTGGATGCAAAGATAAGAAAAAATAATAAGGAATGCCTTATTTTACAAGTTTTTAACTACACAGAACGCCTTATTTTACAAGTTTCTGGATTTTAGAATGCCTTATTTTACATATTTCAGGGTATTCCGAATGCCTTATTTTACAAAACATTTTATTTTTAACCATTATGCTTGGCTAATTCGGATTTTCTTTGTAACTTAGCAGCGCACTATATCCGCACAGAGGTAAAGAGTGCCGAGGAGGCTTTGGCACAGATAGACGAAAAAGGCTATATGCTGCCATATCATACAGAAGGCAAGCGGCTGGTAAAAATCGGTATCAGCTTCGACAGTACCCAGCGTACTATCAGCGATTGGAAGATTAAGGAAGAAGGATAAAGAAAAAAATAACACGGACAAATTGATTTTGTCCGTGTTTAAAAAATATATCTTATTCCAGTGTCAGCCACCCATCTTCCGTCCAGTTGATTTTCTTCTGAACCAGGATGCTGGCACCATTCTTCGGCACGCTGTAACCATGGCAGAAGAAGAAATCGCCATCGGGGAAGGAGTAGGCAGAGCAATGACCCATCGCCTCATATTCCTTCTTGTCGCCTTCCAGCAGCAGGGTGCCACCGCCTTCTCGCATATCCTTTCCATCCTTATCCAGATAAGGACCAGCCACCTTCCTGCTCCTGCCTACGGCAACACGATAGCTACTCTTCATACCCTGGCAGCAGTAATCCCAACTGACGAAGAGATAGTAATAACCACCATGCTTCATGATGAAAGGAGCCTCGATGGCATTGGTGCCGGCATCACGGGAGGTAGGATTGGTAGGCACATCCATCTGATTGAGCGCATAACGGCGGGCAATGGTCTGAGGCTTGGCGCCCTTCTTCACATGCATCGTCTTCTTGTCTAAAGGAATAAGCTGGATACCATCCCAGAAAGAACCCCAGGTAAGCCAAGGCTTTCCCTTCTCATCAATCACAAAATTCGGATCAATGGCATTCCAGTTGTCTCTACCACCCTTTGAAGATATGAGGCAGCCCTCATCCTTCCATCCATCAGTATCGGCGAGCGAAGAATTGCTCAGCAATCCGATGGCAGAAGTATTCTTGCCAAAGGTAGAACAGGAATAAGCCATATACCACTTATCCTTATACCTGATGACATCCGGTGCCCAGGTATGACTTTCATATCCCGGTACACTATCGTGCGTCCATGCCGGAAAAGCACCACGAGCCTCATCCTTCAATACACCCTGCGGATTCAGAGTCCAGTGCTGGCGGTCGGTAGAAGTCATCTGAGCCACTCCATGACCCGTGCAATAGAGATAGTACTTGCCATTCTCGTAAGCCATCACAGGATCATGAACCATTGGTGAATCCACCACAACCGGCTGTGAAAGAGCCGTCTGCGCCTTTGCGGAAACGGCAGAAACGGCACAAGCCGCCACTAAGGGTATAGAGAGAGCCCATACTCTTATATCTTTAATCAAAAAATTTTTCATACGTCTTTTTGTTACTGTTTATAGGACTACTTACTAAGTTGAGTTATTAAAAAAGGGAGCTGAATGCTTCACAGCTTAGCTCCCCTTATGACTGTTAAAAAACCGCAGATGCGGTCAAACTTAAAACTAACTAAAGATCTTAATTCTTCTTTCCCCAATAGCTTCTGTTGCCACTCACACCCGAGTAAACAATGGTAACCTTGCGAGGACTTGCCTCCCAATCTACCTCACGCTGAACCTTCAGCTTGGTAGTACCGATGGTCAATGTGTTGGAAGAAGCATCGAAGCTCCATGCCTTGACATTGCTCCAGGCAGAACCACCCTCCATCACGCCATTGCTGCTGAGCTTGAAGGTCTTGCTGGTCTTCTGCTTGCCATACTCATAAGAGAGTTCGATACCTTCCCAGGTTCCCTCCAGTTCGCTGGCGGTGATTGTCGCCTGTGGAACAGCTCCATAACGCTCAGGCATCACGACTGGCCATCCGTTGCTATCCCACTGGATAGAACGCACGCCACCCATCATGATGGCATTGCTGGCTGCAATACCTGCAACATTGGCAGGCATACGCTGCTGGGAAACATAATACCAGTTGCCTGCACCATCATCGAATACGGCACAGTGGCTGATACCTACCCAACCGCTTCCTGCGCTGAACTTGTAAGGATGAGTCAGCACGGTAGGTTCCTCATTGGCACCCTTGGCAGCATCGGTAATCTTACTATTCATGGTCTCATACGGACCATCCACGTTCTTGGAACGGAGCACACGGGTATTGTAAGGAACATCCAGGGCATCGTAAGCAACGAAAAGATAATAATAGCCATCATGATATACAATCTCTGGAGCCTCGGAACCCTGCCAACGGTTATTCAACGTACGGGTAAAGATGGTCTTTCCGTAAGCAGCGATATCATCGGCTGTACCCCATGGGTTAGGCAAGGCTGCCTTGGTCTTACCCGTATTGGCATCAAGCTCCACAGCCGCGAAACCACTGTGCCAGGAACCATATATCAGCCAATGCTTTCCTTCTGGAGTGATGACGTAAGTAGGGTCGATGGCATTATACTTGAAATAGCAGTTTGCCCAATCATCTGATCTTACCTTGAAATTCAATCCCTTGTCAGAAGCGTTAGTGATGACATATCCCTTATCTTCCCATTTGTTGGAAGCCGGATCGCTGGTCTCCATCAGTCCGATGAAGGCGCGTTCACTCCAGGTTCCGTCACCATTGATGGTACCAGGACAGGTGATGGCATAATACATACGGTAGAGATGGTCGTTGACCTTGCGCACGCATGGAGCCCAGAAGCCGAAGTCCAGGTCATTGGCGAAATAGCTGTCAGGACGTTCAGCCACTCCCATGCCTTTGCGGAATTCATTGAGTTTTGTCTTTACCCAGGAAGGCAAGCCCACCATGGTGGCTCCTACAAATTCCCAATCTACGAGATTCTTGGAGCGGCGGCAGAAGAAGTGTCCGTGCTTGTTGCTGTTGCGGATATCCTTCTGATGTTCATTGCCATAGCTGGCATCAGTCTGATACATATAATAATATCCATCAGATGCCTTCACCACCGTAGGATCGTGCATATTGGCAAGATTCCACTTCGAGCGCTGTGTCCAGGCAGCCACCGATGTATAATTATCACTATAGATAGGACATTTGTAATTAGCCAGTTCCTCTGCTGTCTGATCACCAGGAGTTGGTGTAGGGGTTGGAGTCGGTGTAGGAGTTGGATTCACAGGAATCTCCGGATCATCACTGCTACTGCTGCATCCTACCGCCAGCGTACAAGCCAGCAAAAGGGCAAATATATGAAGCTTTTTCATTTTTCTTTTCGTTTAGTTAGTTTTATTATCTTCTTTTCTGAAAAAAGGCAGACCTATGGGAATGTGTTTCCGCATAGGTCATGCCTTATCATACTATTTCAAAAATCTCTTATCTGCGATGTGCACGTGAGTAATGCTTGCGTGCTGATACAAATGAAGAATTGGCAAATGGCAAATCGAATACCAGATGAGCCTTCTCCATGGTGAGCTTGAACGCCAGGTCATTGGCATCGATATTGTTGATGCCATTATAGGTCTGGGTGTAGGTTACACCATTGTTGCCTATCATGGTTGCCTTGATGTTAGCTGTACCATTACCTACATTGGTTACAGAGAGCTGAACCTTGGCACCATCCATGGCAGCAAGCCAAGCACCCCAGTCTTCCCATGAGCAGGCATGAGTACATGCATCATATCCAGTACCCCAACCGTAGTTGTCGGCACGAACTACAGCATACTCCTTATCGTTTGCCTTGTTGACAAGAACTGCTACAAAGTTGAACCAGTTGGAACCACCAGCTGTGTAGTTGACAAACTGAGTAGAAACGGTCTTTCCTGCAGGAACATCAAACACTTTAGAGAGAGCGCCTAAGAAAGCAGAAGTATTGTCCTCATTACCGATGACGGTATCAAACTCCAGGTGAGCCTTCTCAAGAGAGAGCTTGACAAAGAAATCGTTGGCATCTACGCCAGAGATTCCAGTGTAGCCCATGTGATACTTATGACCATTGGCTGCAACGATATCGTACTTGATATCTACTGTGCCATCACCATTGTTGGTTGTATAGAGAGTAACCTTGGCGCCATCCATGTCAGCGAGCCATGTAGCCCAATTTTCAGGAGCACCGAAAGGAGTTGCCTTACCTTCGTAAGCAGTACCCCAACCGAAGCAGTCGGCACGGGTAACACCGTATTCTGTTCCATCACCGTTTACCATTACAACGAGGAAGTTTTCCCAGTTATTACCACCATTGGTATAGTTGGTAAACTGCATCACCTGAGTCTCATGAGGAGCTACCTTTACTGGATCTGACAGAACACCGAAGAATGGAGTTGAGTTGTCTGTAGCACCCAGGCAGTTGAACATCTTATCTACCACGTTGAACTGAGCCTGACCTGCGATAGGAGTACTGCAGTTCTCGTTCTTGAATGTCTTGTTATAGATAGCAACGAGTGTCTTCACACCTACCTGATCCATATTAGGAACAGCCACGAATCCGAGTTCAGCAGCAGGAACCTCCTTGGTGATACCTGTCTCGAATGTAATGGTAGCAGAAACGTTGGCCATTGCATCCTCAAGAGATGTACCTACCAAAACCTTCTTAGGAACAGAGTGCAACTCCATAGAAAGAGGCTGCTTATCCTCTGCAGAAGTGAAACCACCGATAGGTTCGAGGTTAGACTGGAGGAAGTTGATGTAAGAACCTTCCGGTACAAGGAATGCACGGATGTTGGTATCGCTTGCATCAGGATTGAGATTTGGAAGAGGGGTTGACTGCTTGTAAGTCTTGGTTACAGTACCGTTGGTAATCTTGACGCTGAAAGCATTAGGGTCTGAACGGTCAACAGTAAGAACCACAGTACCACCGAGCTTCTGTACACCTTCATCGGTATCAGTATCAAAAGTAAGAGTACTTACTACACCACTTCTGTCGATATAGTCACCCCACTCAGAGTTACCGCTAGGCTGATTATCGAAACGGATAGCTCCATACTCCTTATAGTTAGCGCCACCACGATCATCATCACTAGCAAGGATGAGGGCGAAGTTCTTGAAGGTATTAGGAGCCGATGGGTTGATGTTCAGATTGAACACGGCATTCCAGGTCTTGCCCTCAGGTATGACATAATACTTAGAGAAGGCTGTCCAGAAACCAGAAGAATAGTCAGTAGCACCAACGGTGTAAACATCCTCCTCACCTTCTGGCAATGCATTTTCATTGCCCTTAGCAGCATTGATGGAGTCAATCTTCTCTGAAATCCAATCAGGAGAGTTAACACTGAACATGTCACTTCCCTCGCATCCTGTCAATGCTGTCAAAGCCATTGCTGCCACGCAGAAGACAGATGCTATTTTATTTAGGTGTTTCATATTTTATATATTCTATATTGTAAATATATGATTTTCAGGTTATCTCATGGGCAGGAGATGCTGCACCATGAGATAAGCCATATTGTTATTTGCCCAAGTTTACTACTGGGTGAACTGTCCAGCCTCTACCGAAGAAATCAGTAGAGTTGTCTGTATTGGTATTCGCAGAGTTACCAGTCAGGTTAGGGTTATCGTTCAGCAAACCCTGATAGATTGGCAGGAACTCATGACCCGGTACGTATGTATCGTAAGAACTCTTCAGCTCAGGATCAACACCTACCAAAGAGTAGCTTACCGGCTCCTTTGCCTTGTATGGAGAACGACGGAAGGTTCCGTGCTCCTTCAACTGAGCCAAACGACCCTGATCATAGAAGAATCCCCAACGGATCAGGTCGTAACCACGACCATACTCGCAACCGAACTCCTTAGGACGCTCTACATTGGCAATCTGCTCGAAGAGCTTATCCTTGGTATCGAAATCAGAGAGGCTCAGATCCTTCAGGCTGGCACGCTCACGAACCTGATTGATCCAGTCGATAGCCTGCTGTGTAGGACCATTTACCTCGTTCTCGCACTCTGCAGCACGAAGCAATACATCTGAGTAACGCATCATACGGAGGTTGATACCGCAATGAAGACCTGTAGTTACCTTGTCATAAAGGTTAGTACGGAAATTAGTCCACTTAGCGATAGGGAGACCACCATAGTTGTTGTTGGTGACGATGGTATCATTAGGAGTCATTTCACTCTTGTAAGCTACATTGCCATTCTCGAAACCAATCCAGTCAGACTCGTAGGTACCGATAGTCCAGTAGAGACGAGGATCGAGCTTGCCATCCTTGGTACGCTCCTGCTTGAAGAGGTTGTACAACCATGGAGATGCAGAGAGGTCTGCCCATCCACCGAATCTTCCTGGAGCGAAGTTAGACTCTACGGCATGACCCTGTGTAGCGTTAGGACTGGTATTGACAGGAGTCCACTCATCATCCACACCCTGTGAACCGTAGTCGAGATACTGAATCTCGAAGAGGCTCTCGTCGTTGTTCTCGTAAGCAGAACCCTCACGGAAGTTGTCGCCATAGTTAGCCATCAGCTTGTAAGAGCCATACTTCTTGTTCATGATGTCCTTGAGTACAGTGAGCGCATCGCTATACTTATGGCGCAGCATCAGAGTACGGGCATAGTAACCGGCAGCGGCACCGCAGGTAGCACGACCCTTTGCCCACTCGCCACCAGCATCACGGGAAGGAAGAAGTGTCATCGCCTCTGCGAAATCCTTCTCCACCTGGTCGAGCACATCATCGTAGGTACTGTTCTTGCCATAGAGACCATCCAGAGAAGAATAGTTGGCATAATCAGTAATCAGTGCAGGATTCTGGTAATATCCTGCCAATGTATAGTATGAATAACCGCGGAGGAAGAGAGCCTGTCCCTTGATGCGCTTCATACTTTCGCTGAGCGAAGCATCATCACCTGTGGTACGTGAAAGGATGAAGTTACATACATTAATAGTATAGTAAGCCTCACGCCAAGGCCACATGGAGATTTCATCTGTCACTGGGTCGTCCATGTCATCGAAAGGCATATACCATACCTGTGATGAGTTCCATACCTCATCGCCACGTGTCACATCGAGGGTATAACCCACACGTGCCGAAGAACCTTCCATACGAATATGGTTGTATGCTGCAATAACGCACTCTTCCAAATCATCAGCATTGAAACCGAAGGTTCCGGTGGTCTGCTGGTTAGGATTGGTAACATCCAACTTGTCCTCGCATGAGGTGGTAGCCATTGCACCGAGGCCAAGGAAGAGAGCTAATGATAATTTATATAGTTTCATATCAAATGTTCTTTTAAATAATAATTCTCGTAGTTTTCCTTATCTCTTAAACTATTAGAATGTGAAGTGGAGACCTGCCATAAATGTTCTGGCACTTGGGAAAGAGCAGAAGTTGTAACCTGGGGTAAAGGTACCACCGGCATAGTCCACATTATATCCATGATAGCCTGTGAAAGTGTAGAGGTTCTGTGCTGATACATAGAGACGTACGCCACTGACATATCCACCAAACCACTTGTCTGGGAAGTTGTAGCCCAATTCTACGTTGGCAATCTTCCAGTAAGCAGCATTCTGAATCTTGCGAGAGCAGAAGAGGTCGTTCCATGCCAATGTTGCATTGTTGGCAGCGTAGGTACGTGGAACACTTGAAAGGTAGGTACCATCCTCTGACCAGCGATTGGCATCCAGCATGCCTACTTCCTTGTTACCATAGCCGTAGCAAGAGTTCAAGCTATTATAGATATCATCTGATACATGATAGTTCAATACTCCGTAGGTAGAAATATTGAGGTCGAAGCCCTTATACTCCATATGGGTGCTCAAACCGAAGTTCACCTTTGGAAGACCACTGCCCAATACAGTCTGGTCGTATGCATCGATTACGCCATCAGGAGTTCCTTCTGGACCAGAAATATCCTTATAGAGGCAATCACCTACATTAACACCCTGCTGGGTAGCGTGGTTGTCGAGATCTGCCTGTGTACGGGCAATTCCCTCGTAAACCCAACCATAGAACTGACCGATCTCCTGACCTACGTAGGTAGCGTATGCACCAGAGATGTAAGAGTCCTTACCGATACCCAGAGAAGTTACCTTGTTTTTCAAGGTACTCAAATTGGCACTGATGTCATACTTGAAGGCGTGGTCACGGTTGCGATAGGTTGCGCTGAACTCGAAACCACTGTTCTCCATAGAGGCAGCGTTCATGGTTACAGAGGTGTTGGATACACCAGTCTGTGCAGGAACAGGAACAGAGTAAAGCAAGTCTTCTGACTTGTTCTTATACCACTCAGCAGTGAACTCCAGGCGGTTGTTGAACATCGCGAGGTCGATACCCACGTTGGTAGTCTTCTTCTTCTCCCATGCGATATCGTTGTTCACGAAGGTAGAAACGGCAGAACCGGTTACAGGACTGTTGCCGAAGCTGTAAGTCATGTTGTTACGGTTCATGGTAGCCATATACTGGTACTCACCGATATTCTCGTTACCGAGCTCACCATAGCTGGCACGAATCTTGAACATGTTAACGATATCCTGACTGATTGGGAAGAACTTTTCCTTATCGAAGCGCCAGCCCAAAGATACAGATGGGAAGGTTGCCCAACGGATGTTCTTACTCAAGCGGGAGCTACCATCACGACGTACTACTGCAGAAATCAGGTACTTCTCAGCATAGTTATAGTTCAAACGGCCTACGTATGATGCCAGACTATGCTTATACTCGTATGACTCTGAGTAAGTGTTCTTGGCATTCTGAAGCTGGAGGAAGTAAGGCTCAGTGAAGTTGATACCCCAACCTGTCAAGAGGTTGGTATTCTCTTCCTCGTAAGTCATACCAGCGAGCAGGTTGATATTGTGCTTACCGATTGTTCCATTGTAGGTAATGGTATTCTCAACCAAGGCGTCGCTGTAGTTGCGTGAGCCCTTGGTAAGGCGCTCATTCTCCTTGGCAAGATATACACGGTTGCTCTGAATCCAGGAAGGAATCCAGGTCTTATCCTTTGCCTCTGTCTTGCTGTAAGAGAGGTTTACATTATAGTGAAGACCATGGTTCTTGCTCTTGATACCTACCATACCCAAGAGATCAACATCAGCAGAAGCAGTACCTACGAAGCGGTCAACCAAGGTGTTGCGCTGCAGGAGGTTATTAACCAGCAATGGGTTGGATGCAGAGATGTCACCATGTACGCTGTCATAGTAAACACCATAACCGTATGCATCGTAGCGATAACCGTTGGCTGCACCTACCTTGTCATCGAGAACCCATGTTGAGTTATCGTAAGCCTTGATGGTTGGCTGCATCAGAAGTGTACCACGGAGCACGTTGGTTACATCACCATAAAGACCCTGGACATACTCTGAGGCATTGGAAAGACCCATGTTGTCCTGGTTAGAGTGAGAATAAACCATGCTGGTGCGGAACTTCACGAACTTGGTATCCATGGTGTTGTTCACACGGGCTGTATAACGCTCGTAGTTAGGACCTGCACCCTGCAATGTACCCTTCTGGTTATAGTAGTCGAGAGATACATTATAAGTACTGTGAGAGCTACCACCGCTGAGGGCTACGTTGTGGTTCTGGCGGATACCAGTCTTGAACACCTCATCGAACCAATTTGTGTTGGTTGCATCCTGGAAGTGATACTTGCCATCCTCGCCCATCTTGTAACCACCAGGCAGAGGAGTGTTGGAGTTAGAGCAAGCCTGACCCAGATAGTTGCTATACTGGTCGGCATTCATCACGTCATATACATCGCTAGGAATCTGGTCAACACCGAAGTAACCAGAGTAGTTCACCTTCAGAGGCTGGTCTTTCTTACCATTCTTGGTTGTGATGATAACGACACCATTAGCTGCACGAGAACCATAGATGGCACCCGCAGAAGCATCCTTCAAAATCTGGATGGTCTCAATATCATTAGGAGAGAAATCACGGATAGTGGTACCCATTGGCACACCATCGATGACATAAAGAGGAGCTGTGCTACCGAAAGAACCGATACCACGGATACGTACGCTTGGGTCGGCACCTGGCTGACCATCGGATGTAATCTGCACACCAGCTACCTTACCTTCGAGCATAGTAGAGATGTTGGAGTTAGACACCTTCTTCATCTCCTCAGCATTGACGATAGCTACAGAACCGGTAAGGTCTGCCTTCTTCTGGGTACCATAACCCACTACGACAACCTGTTCGAGCAACTGGTTGTCTGAAGAAAGCTGGATAGGTTCGAGGATCGCACGGCCGCGAACGGCAATCTGGCGCTCCTTGAAGCCCAAATAGCTAACCAAAAGAGTAGCGTTAGCTTTTACTTTGATCTCGAAGTTACCATCGAGGTCAGTTACAGCACCGGTCTTGGCATCCTTGGTCTTCACTGTTGCACCAATCAGAGGTTCGCCCTGATCATCTACAACCTGTCCCTTGACTGTAATCACCTGGTCCTGTGCTACAGCAGCCATAGCGGTCATCGGGGTTACGAAAGAAGCACCACCGACAGCTCCTAGGCATAGCATCATAGAGAATAATTGTTTCCTCATTGCTTAAAACTTTTTAGGTTTATGATTTTGTTTATTCTAATTTTCTATGGTTTGTTAATTTTCAAACGGTTTGTTTGTTACCGCAAATCGGTTTGATCGTTAATTTTCGGTGGCAAAAGTACAATTAATCACTATTAAGCAGGTGGACAAACGTAAATAATAGGTGGACAAAATGCGTAATCTGCCGATTTTTACATAATTTACGCACTTTTTCCACCATTTATACAACCCCATAGGTGGATTTAACAAAAAGGAACAAAAAACTAGATAAGCTAACATACAAACAAAAAAATCGCTTGACGCAGGTCAAGCGATTTGATATAAATACATACTCATTATTTCATTTCCTTCTCGAGAGATTCCTTGAAAGCGGAAGGCGATTCTCCATATTGCTTGGTAAAACAACGGGTAAAATACTTCGGATCATTGAAGCCCACACGATAGGCTATCTCCGTGATGTTCCGGTTTGCCACATTTTCTGTAATCATCTTCTTTGCGATGTCAAGACGATAGTTGCGGATAAACTGGGCGGTAGGCTGACCAGCCTCAGCATTCAGCATCTTACTGAGCACACTGCGGTTCATACGCATTTCATCAGCCAACTCTTGCACACCGAACTCCGAGTTATCGTAGTTCTTTTCCATCACCTCCATCACGATATCCATAAACGGTCGCTCCTTTTCAGCTACCTGTTTCCTGTCAGCCTCTATCGACTTCTTCTGACTATCCTGATAGCGCTTCTGGTTCTCCAGAATCATCTGGATGCGACTCTGCAACTTGCCCGGTTCATCACTATCCTTCAGAGCAGCCTCTATCGGACGATAGAGTTCCTCCACCTCGCGTTCGCGCATCTTCTCCAGTCTGCTGGTATAGATGTAGAGCAGGAAGGCGATGAAGGCTATCACCATCAAGGAGACAAACCACCAACTCTTCCAGAAATAAGGAGTTACCTTGATATCCACGGAGATAACCTGCTCCTTATCGGAATCAAAGGAAGGAATATATTTCACTTCAAACTGATAGCTACCTGCCGGCAAGGTAGAATAGCGCACACTATGTTGTCCCGGTTGGAGCTGAACCCAATCGTTCTCATAGCCCTTCATGCGATAGAGATATACACCCTGACTATCGTTGCCATAATTCAAGGCAGAAAAGAAGATCGTAAACGACTTGTCGCTCTCATGGATGCACAACCTTTTGGCAATGGATATATCATCGTCCAGATAATCGCTGCCGGCAAACACCGGCTGATTATCAACCAGAAGTTCAGTAAAGCGCAGCCTTGCTGCGTTATGAACTGCATGGTTCACACCCGTAACAGCCATCAATCCCTCATCGGTACCCAGATAGATCTTATCCTTGGCATCACGGATGGCGCCATTGAAATAGAACTGCGAACTGAGCAGTCCGTCCTTACGGGAATAATTGCTGAAGGTCTCGGTCTTCGGATTGAAGATGGAGAGTCCATTATCCGTGGCTATCCACAACATACCCTGGTTATCCTCTACAATACCCTTCACGGTATTGTTGGCTAATCCATTATTCGTGGTAAAGGACTTCACGTATGTCTTTCCCTCCTTATTATAATTATAGCAATACAAGCCGTAGCCATTGCTGCCCAGCCAAATCTTGCCATCCTTCGCCAGACAGAAAGAGAGAATCTTGTCTATCACTCCACTCTTTGGATCATCTAACTTATATTGATGATACTTGACTGCGAAATCACCTTTTCCAGGGATACGCGACTTGAGGTTAATCTCTACCATACCCTGCACACATCCCATCAGGAGCTTGCCATCTCGGGTAATCAGGCTTCCGATGCAACCGCGCACATTCAGACAGCCCCTGAAAGGCTCTATCAACTGCTGCCGCTTCAAATCGTAGAAGAAGAGACCATCATTGGTTCCCAGCCACATACCATCATTGATCGGATCATACACCAGCACTCCTGCAAAATTCAGGAAAGGCTGATGCTTGGCATCTACCACAAGAGGAATGATCCTGCCCGGCTGCTGGAGATTCATCACAGCAATGCCCGTACCCCAGGTGCCTATCCACAGATTCCCCCGGTTATCGGCAGCAAGCGTGGAAACACTGTTGTGGGGCAAACCGGAATTTGCCATCGTATAATGGGTAAAGTTCCTGCTGCCAGGAGCCAGAGCATTGAGTCCGCCCTCTACGGTTCCTACCCACAGGGTGCCATCCGGGGCTGCATACATCGCATTCACCGCATTCGGAGAAAGACTGGCTGGATTCGCTGCATCGTGCTTGAAAAATTCCAGTTGCAACTGGCGTGGTGCCAACTTGGTGATACCACCCGTTTCGGTACCTACCCAGATCTGTCCATCCTTAGCCAACAAGCTGTTTACAAAGTTGCTACTCAACGGATTCACACTGCTACAATTCCAATGCTCGATCGTACCAGTCTTATCATCTATAATATCCACACCACAGAGGGTACCCACCAGGAGCTTATCATCCTCTGTGATGGCAAGACTCGTTACCACCTCATGCTGGAGTGAATGAACTGTGCCTGAAGCATGAAACTCCTGCTTGGCACTATTATACAAGCCACGGTTGGTTCCCAACCAGATTTTTCCATGATAAGAAATGACGGCTCCCGCATATCGGTAATCAAGCGGTAAGAACATAGAACTGATGTTCTTTGCCGCCAATCTGTTGTTTTGAACAGAGAATTCACTCACTACTCCATTGTTACACATCACCACCGTGCCATTGCGATACACATCGCAAAGGCCGAGGTCAGGAGCTTTGTAAGGGTAGCTGATGGACAAGACACGATTCACCTCCCCCTTCTCATTGAAGGAGATTCGGGTTAGGAGATTGAAAGATACCATCCATACATTGCCCTTTGCATCACAATACATTCGGGTGCAAAGATTCTTGAGTGCCTTGTAGAGCTGAGCTTCTACTTTTTCATTCTCACAAGGTGGAATGATGGGCTGCATCGTTTTGAGGTCGAGCACCTGCGGACCTTCCTCGAAAGCTATCCAAAGGCGCTTGAAATGATCTTCATACACATTGCGGCAGCTATTGCTTCGCAGACTGATACCGGATGAGCCCAGATTGAAGTTCATATAATTGAATCCATCATAACGTACCAGTCCACCGCCATGTGTACTGATCCAGACGAAACCGTATGAATCCTGGAAAATATCATCCGCAAAATTATTAGGCATTCCTGCCGCCATATTGAGATAGCTTACATTAAAGCGACTAGGAAGGCTGCCTTGCGCAAAACTGCTCAAGGTTATGAATAATGCTGCTATCAGGGAAAGAATGTATCTAGTCATTAATTTCTTTTATACCATCTGCTTGCAAAAGTACGAAGAATATTTGAAACAAAAGAATAAATACAAGAAAAAAGCGCCTATCAGTGTAAAAATACACCGTTAGGCACTTTCTTGAGTTTTTTCTAGAATTCGAGTATCATAGTCTGGCGAGGACGAAGCTTCACGTTCTTGTTGATCAGAACGGTGCGGCCATTTGTTACATCTGTAGCCTTCTCAGCTTTGCCGATAATCTCAGCATAACGGGAAACATTCAGTTCGTTGGCTTCCTTCTTGCCATTGATGATGGTCATCACGTTCTTTCCCTTATACTGGCGGGCAATGACATACACACCTTTCTGTGGACAGAACTGGGTCTGCTTGCCTTTGGTGATGACCTCGTTGCCCTGACGCCAATGCAATAATCGGCTGAGCCAGTCGAACATCTGGTTTTCAGCCTGTGTTCTTCCTTCGGCAGTAAAGGCATTGTGCTTGTCACCTGCCCAACCTCCAGGGAAGTCCTTGCGGACATTGCCATCGGTTACGCTCTTGGTACCATTCATCAACACCTCGGTTCCGTAATAGAGCTGTGGGGTGCGGTTGACGGTGAGGAGAAGTGCCAGCGCCTGCTTCAATACCAGGGTATCCTTGCCTTCACCCAGGAAGCGGTCGGTATCGTGGTTCTCTACGAATGCCATCACGCTCTTTGGGTTCGGATAGAGATAGTCGTAACAGAACACGTTGTAGATGCGGTTCATGCCGTTCCACCAGTCATCAGTCTCCTCGTTCTTCGCACTGTTGATGCGGTCGAAGAAGGCGAAATCCATCACGGTTGGCAGATAACTGTTCTTTTCAGAGAGCTTGCTATCCTTTTGCCAGGCAGCAGTATAGGCAGGCTCGGTTACCCAAGTCTCGCCCACGGTATTGAAGTGAGGATATTCCTCGCCCAGTACCTTCATCCAGTGTGCCATCGCATCACGGTCGGCGTATGGATAGGTATCCATGCGGATGCCGTCGATGCCCACGGTCTCTATCCACCACTCACTGTTCTGAATCAGATACTTGATGACGTGCGGATTGCGCTGGTTCAAATCTGGCATAGATGGAACAAACCATCCATCCACGGTTTCTGTAAGATCTACCTTGCTGGCGTATGGATCGAGCACAGGAGTCAACTTATAACTGGTCTGCAGATACTTGTCGTTTACCTTGGCAGCACCATCCACGGTACCTATCTTCTTCTGATGCTCAGGAGTCTGATTTTCCGGAGCAAGCCATTCTGGAGCATTGAACCAATCCTTTGATGGCATATCGGCTACCCAAGGATGATCGAAACCGCAATGGTTGAAAATCATATCCATCACCACCTTCAATCCCTTCTTGTGAGCCTCAGCAGTAAGCTGCTTGTACTCCTCGTTAGTACCGAAGCGTGGATCTACACGATAATAATTGGTGGTAGCATAACCATGATAGGTACTGTTCTTGCCATCATTAGGACTGTCGTTCTCCAAAACCGGAGTAAACCACAGGGCAGTTACGCCCAACTGGTTGAAATAATCCAGATGCTGGCGGATTCCCTCCAGGTCGCCACCATGACGAAGACTTGGCGCCGTGCGGTCGCAGGTCTTGTCACGCATGTTCTTGAATGCATCGTTCTTCAGATTGCCATTGGCAAAGCGGTCGGGCATCAGCATGTAGAGCACATCCTCGTTAGAGAAACCGATGCGCTTGTCACCCGCCATCTCGCGGTTTTTCAACACGTACTTCACCTTCTTCGACTGCTTGCCCTGCTTGAAGTTGAGCGTCATCTCTCCTGCCTTGGCACCATCGAGATTGAGATACACCAGCAGGTAGTTAGGAGAATCGAGGCGGGCGATGCTATCCACCTTCACACCCGGATAATCTACCGTAACATCGGCATTCTTGATATCCTTGCCATACACCATCAGCTGGAGCGAAGCATCCTTCATGCCCACATACCAGTCGGTAGGTTCAATGCGGCTTACATTGACTGCCGCATTCATACTTATTGCGCTACCCATAAACACTAATGAAGCTATTATCTTTTTCATATTTTACACCTTATTATATATATAGACTATTCTTCACCTTATTATATATAGACTATTTCTGATAAAGAATCAAGGCAGACTGAGGGGCAACCTCAACTTCCTTGCCAGAGATGAAGCCCAGACCTTCCTCGTTGATGACACCATTGCAGCAAGCCACAGTGTAATTGCCCTCAGGAATCAGCATCTTCTTTGCCTGCTTGTTGAAATTATAGATGACTACGATATGCTTCCAGGCATCAATGCCCTCCAGGCTCTTGAGCTGGAAACCTACGAGGCAAGTCTGCTTGTTGCCATTGGCATCCTGACTAGGCAGAAACTCCAGATGCTGACGCACCTTATCGCCTGTAGAAAGACGGAAGGCTGGATGGTTCTTGCGGAGCTGAATCAGATTCTTATAGAAGGTGAATGCCTGTGGATACTTCTGCAGATTGGTCCAGGTAAACTGGTTGATGCTGTCTGGAGAATTGAAACTGTTATGCACTCCCTTCTTGTCTCGAAGCATCTCCTCACCGGCAAGGATGAAAGGCACACCCTGCGAAGTGAACACACAGGTCTGGGCAAGCTGGTCGATGCGGAGCAATTCGGCAGTACGCATCTCTTCAGAGATTTTCTTGTCTGTCAGGGATGGGATGCTCGCCTTCAATCTATCTACCAAGCACATATCATCGTGGCAGCTTACATAGCTGATCTGCTCGGTTGGGTTGTTGGTCCAAGGCTTCTTGTCATAGTTCACCTTGGTCATATCTACCTGCGGATGAGCAATGCCACCCACGATACCGAACTTCAGACTCTCCTCCTCGCCAGGAAGACCAGCCAGGAGCGCACCCTTATGGTCATCAGAGAAAGGACCACGAAGAGCATCACGCATATCATCGCTGAAGGCACCGATGCCATTGAGCTGATGGGTATTCGCCTTCATGGCGAGTTTCTCGGTAGGATAAGCGCAGCTGCCTGCACTCCAGCCCTCACCATAGATATAGATACTAGGATCGATGCGGTTAACCATCTCACGGATAGCCTGCATGGTCTCGATATCGTGAACACCCATCAGGTCGAAGCGGAAGCCATCGATATGGAATTCATCAATCCAGTACTTCACGCTCTCCAGCATAAACTGGCGCATCAAAGGCTTTTCAGAAGCTGTCTCGTTGCCGCAGCCTGAACCATCGCTATACTTACCCTCCTTGGTCTTGCGATAGTAATAATCAGGATAGGTACGCTGGAAGTTGCTGCCATTGATATCGAAGGTGTGATTATACACGGCATCGAAAATCACTCGGATGCCAGCCTTGTGAAGCGCCATCACCATCTCCTTGAACTCCTTGATGCGGGTTCCCGGAGCATACGGGTCGGTACTATAACTACCTTCCGGTACATTATAGTTCTTCGGATCGTAGCCCCAGTTGAACTGAGGCTTGTTGAGCTGGGTTTCATCTACGGATGCGTAATCGAACACCGGCTGGAAATGGATGGCATTGATGCCGAGGTTCTTGAGATATTCGATAGCCTTAGGCTCTGTGAGGGCGAGATACTTGCCCTGATATTTCAAACCCGATGTAGGAGAAACGGAGAAATCACGCACGTGAAGCTCGTAGATAACGAGGTCGGCTGGCGATTGGATGGCAGGACGCACATCCTTGTCCCATCCCACAGGGTCAGTATCATAGAGATCAACGATAGCGCCACGGTTTCCATTCACACCTACCGCCTTGGCAAAGGTTCCCGGCGTTTCGCCCTTACCGATATCGAAGGTATAGAACTTACCTTTCAGATCGCCCTTCACGGTAGCTCCCCATCGTTCATCGCCCATCTTCTTCATCTTCAGCGTCTTGTAAGCCTTACCTTTTTGTCCATCCTTATAAAGACGGATGGTAACAGAAGACTTGGCTGCTGTTGGGGCATTGAGAACGAACATGGTTTTCTCCTTGGAATACATCATCTCATTGAATGTCTGCTGAGCACTCAATGAAGTTGGTAATATCGATGCTGTCAATGCTGCAATTATTAGTTTCTGAATGTTCATATTATTTAAGTTCTTGTTAGTCATTAAACTATAGTTATAAAACTGTAGTTTTAAAATGGGAAAAGGAATTCAAGAGAAATCAGGAAATCATCCTCATAACACGAGGTTATGGTCTTATCCCTGACATCTCTCAAATTCCCAAAAATTATTTAGCGAGCAGTGAGATGGCGAAACCACCACCACGTGCTTCATTAATCTTCAAGACATCACCCTTCTTCACTGTCTTGTGGATGATCTGGTAAGATTTAGGATTCTTCTCGTAATCGGCATTCTTGCCGTCCTGATAGATGGCGCAAGCATACTTCTTGCCCTTATCGAGGAAGTCGAGCTTTACTACGGATGTACGGGCAGCATCTGTCTTGCCACCAACAAACCAGTTATCGGTGCCCTTAGCCTTGCGGGCTACGGTGATATACTTAGCTGGCTCTGCCTCCAGGTACTTGGAGTCGTCCCAGTCGCAAGCTACGTCGCGGATGAACTGGAAGGCATCGTCGTACTTCTCATAATGCTCTGGAAGATCGGCCGCCATCTGCAGCGGACTGTACATGACGAGATAGAGAGAAAGCTGACCACAGAGTGTGGTATGAACATAGCTCTTGTTGTTGCTCCACTCTGAAAGCTTGGTCTCGAAGATACCAGGAGTATAATCCATCGGACCACCCTGCAGACGGGTAAAAGGCAACATCACGGTGTGATAAGGCTTGCTGCCGCCAAATGCCTCGTACTCTGTACCACGGGCACTCTCGTTACCCACCAGGTTAGGCCAGGTGCGGCAGATACCAGTAGGACGGGTTGCCTCGTGGGCATTTACCATGATATGATGCTTGGCAGCTGTTTCAACCACACGCTGATAGTGATTGTTCATCAACTGGCTGTAGTGATACTCACCCCTTGGGATGATATCGCCCACATAACCGGTCTTCACAGCATCATAGCCATATTTGTTCATTAGGTTGAAGGCATCCTCCAGGTGGCGCTCGTAGTTGAGAGCAGCAGAAGAGGTCTCATGGTGCATCATCAGCTTCACGCCCTTGGAATGAGCATAGTCGTTGAGCATCTTGATATCGAAGTCAGGATATGGAGTTACGAAATCGAAGACATCGAGCTTCTGATGGCCGAACCAGTCTTCCCAACCTTCGTTCCAGCCTTCTACCAGCACCTCCTGCAAACCGTTCTTGGCTGCAAAGTCGATATAGCGCTTTACTTCCTCGTTGGTTGCACCATGGGTACCATTAGGCTTGCACTTGCTGTAATCGGTTACACCGAGACGAACAGATGGCAGGTCGTTGGTATAGCTCCAGGTCTTGGTGCCAACGATCATATTCCACCATACACCGCAGTACTTGGTAGGATGAATCCATGAAGTATCCTCGATCTTGCAAGGCTCATTGAGATTCAACGTCAACTTGCATGAAAGCATATCACGGGCATCATCGCTTACCATCACGGTACGCCAAGGAGTATTGAATGGAGTCTGGATGAATCCCTTTCTGCCTACGGCATCAGGAGTAAGCCAAGACTCGAAGGTCAATGTCTTCTCATCGAGGTTGAGGTGCATGGTTGGATAATCCAGACAGGCAGCCTCGTGGATATTGATATAGAGTCCATCCTTGGTCTTCATCTGGAGAGAGGTCTGAACGCCGGTATCCGAGAAGACGGTGGTAGATGAATTGCTCTTGTAAGCTTCACGGTTTTTCGCAATAATTGGGCGGATACCTGTCAACGGAGTAATGTTGTAGTCATACTCCTGGGTATCGTAATCACCAGGAATCCAATAGGCAGTATGATTGCCTGCCATGGCAAACTGTGTATGTTCCTCCTGAATCACGAAATAGTTAAGGCTTTCCTGCTGAGGGAACTCATAGCGCAAACCCATACCATAATCATATACGCGAAAACGGATAGTGATGTTACGCTTGGAAGATGCCTGATTCAGGTTTACCTCCATCTCGTTATAGTTGTTGCGGATGGTAGCAGTCTCACCCCATACAGGCTTCCAGGTCTCATCGAAGGTCGATGTCTTGCTACCGGTCTCTGTGAAACCATCCATCAGGCTGGTTTCTTCCATGCCCTTAGAGGCATGCTTATCCTTAGCCAGCTCCAATCCGAGATGAGATGGCTTGCACACAGTCTTTCCCTTATAGCTCATCTCGTAGGTAGGCTGTCCCTTTTCGGATAAAGAGAAAGTTACCGAGACGTTGCCGTTAGGCGACTTGACGGTCTGGGCTGCTGCCAACATCGGGAGCAAGAGACCCATCACTAATAAATTCAGTTTCTTCATTCTGTTTACCTATTGTTTATTCTTTTGTTTATTCTTTAGACTTTAGGATATAGCAGCACCGGCAATCAGGAAAACAGCTTCCGTTGCACGCACTTGCATTATTGCTTGCAAAGATACGAAAAACAAAAATACCCTCCTAAAAATAGAAGGGTATTTTGATGTATAACAATGTGCAAACGGTTGCACGCCTTCATTCCTTGTTTGAAGAGTCACCCGCTTAATTGCGTCCGCCCTGTGCCACAAGCTCTGTAATGTTAGCCATAAACTCCTTGTTGGCAGCCAACTCCTCCAGACTGAGGTGCATGCGATAGCGCCAGTAGTGCTTTGGATTGGCTGGGATGTTGATGCGCTCGGCATCAGCATCCGGCAGACGGAGCTTCTCATCAATGGCGAGCCAATCCTGTACGCTCAATACGCAGAGCATGGATGGAGAGGTCAGGTGGCGGGCGATGATGTCTCTTGCCAACCAACCTGGGAGCGGATGAGGAGCTGGTCCCTCACGATAGAGCATCGTGTTGTAATACTCCTGGGTGCGGGAGATGTTCTCGTCCCACCACATACGCAAGGTTGGCATATCATGGCTGGAGATGGTGCAGACTGAGCGGTATGGATTACGGCTCAGATGACCAAACTTAACCGTTGGATCCTTTGGCATGCTCTGGAGTTCCAAGCTCAGAATCTTCAACTCATTCATCACCCATGGTACGCAATCAGGCACCATACCCAGGTCTTCGGCACAAACCAGCATACGGGTAGCCTGAACCAGCTTAGGCAACTTCTTCATCGCCTCGCCATACCAGAACTGGTTGTTGCGACGGTAGAAGTAGTCGTTGTAAAGGCGGTTGAACGCAGCCTTGTCGTTATCATAGAGCGACTCGTAGATGAAGTCGAGCTGTGCAGAGATACGTGGGTGGAAGAGCTCAGGATCCTTATGGTCACGCACAAAGAGCACATCGCTGATCAGGGCATACAAGCCGTCACGCAACCAGATTTCCTTCTCATCAGTTACATCCTGGAAGAGAGCCTCTACCTTGCGCTGGGTATCTACCTCAGGCTTCATCTGATAGCGCTCCTCATCCAGACGGTCGAGATACTTCTCCTTCACTTCGTCGGCACGCTCATGGAACATACGGTCCAATACCCAGTCGGTAATGAACGGACGGGTGAAGCGGTCCTCCTGGAAGTTCAAGCCGTAACTCTGGATCTCACCACGGGTCATGGCGAGAGCTGGCGCAAACTGTCCGAGCAAGCCATGCACGCTATGCACAGGGATTTCCCAAATTCGGAAGAAGCCGAGCACGTGGTCGATGCGGTAAGCATCAAAGAACTTCGACATATTCTGGAAGCGGCGGGTCCACCAGAGGCAGCCGTCCTTCAGCATTTCATCCCAGTTGTAGGTAGGGAATCCCCAGTTCTGTCCGTTTACGGAGAAATCATCCGGTGGAGCACCCGCCTGACCATTCAGGTTGAAGTACTTAGGCTCCATCCAAACATCGCAGCTGTGGCGATGCACACCGATAGGAATATCACCCTTCAGGATGACACCCTTAGCCTTGGCATGCTCATGTGCCTCCTGCATCTGCTTGTTCAGAATAAACTGCACGAAGTAGAAGAACTCCACGTTCTGGTACGCCTTGGTTTCAGGGTTGGTCAAATCCTTGCGCTCAGCCTCATCCCAGACATTATGGTCTGGCCACTGAGAGAAGTCGGCAGTGCCATTCTTGTCACGCAGGTAAGAATACTGTGCGTAAGGCACGAGCCACTGTTGCGTTTCCTGAAAGAAAGCCTTGAAATCGGCTCCCGACATCATCTCTTTACCTTCCTGTGCAAATATCTGTTGCAGATAATCCTGCTTGAAATCATTCACCTTCTCATAATCAATCTGATGCAAGGCATTGAGTTCCTGGCGGGTCTTCTCTGCCTTTTCGCAAGCCTTCTTGTCCTTCAATGCAGGTAAGGCATTCAGATCGGCATACATCGGATGGATAGCAAAGACGCTGATGCAGCTATATGGATAGCTGTCCGTCCAGGTATGGGTGATGGTGGTATCATTGATTGGCAGAAGCTGAAGAACCTTCTGACCGGTAGATGCCACGAGATCAATCATCGTCTTGAGATCGCCAAAATCGCCCACACCGGCACTTTTCTCACTGCGCAGAGAGAATACCGGCACCTGTGTTCCGGCAAGCTTGCGGTTCCAGTGAGCAAAGAAAGCCTGGTCAAGCTCATAGGAAATCATATCACCCATCTTCATTTCCGGCAGGACGATACTTCTGTTCATGCCTGTCTCCCAGAGGAGTCTGTCTTTTTTGTGATTGATGGCAACAAACTTCAGTTCCAGATGATTGGTCTGCAAGGCACTGGCATCAATATCCACAACCCACTCACAGAAAGAATGCTGCACCATAGGAATCACCTTCTGAGAGTTCCAGGCTCCCAGAATATTGTCAGATCCTATCACACCCAGGCTTTCGCCATCACGAAGCTGAGGAGCACGAACAATGAAACGCACTACCTTGCTGTAATTCTGAGGCTCCATCTGGGCTACAGCCTGATGGTTGATGCAATCAGTAAAGGCACTGCTATAGAGATAAGCATCCTCTGGAATCACTTTCCAATGGTCGTAGAGGGTAACGTCCTCACATCGGGTGGATGTCATATCCAAGCGATGCTTCAAGAGTAACCATTCTGTTTTACAAACTATGCCATCACGCTCTACACTATAATAATAGGTATATTCAGTATCTGGTTGTTCTACACTCCAATCGAGCGACCACTTCTCTCCATTGAGTGTCGTCATCGGGAGCTTCTGTATTGCTTTCTCCCTTTGGATGTTCAGGACAATCTGCTCACCGAACACCGTTTTGTATTCAAGATTAAAATGTAACGTCATAAGTCTTCATCTAGAAGTTAGTTAATATTTTATTTTCGTTGCGAAATTAGCAAAAAAAAGTAAAACCTTGCATTTCTTTCAAGATAAATACGAAAAAAGCGAATGCAATCGGTTGCACACGTTTCTTTGCTACACTTATTTTTTTACTTTGATAATTCCAACAGACAAAGCACCGGCAATAAGCAACACGCCAGCCACAATCATCATATCGCTCTGATGAGAACCAACAAGACCCAGAATAGTACCACCGCAGATGGCAGCCACAATCTGAGGAATACAGATGGTTCCGTTGAACAAGCCCAGGTAAGCGCCCATGTGACCATAACCCTGCAGAGCATTGGTCACGAAAGTGAAAGGCATCGCCAACATGGCAGCCCAGCCGGCACCAATCATCAGGAATGGAATAAACTGCAGATACTGATCATGCAGGAATGGGATGAGAGCGAAGCCCACACCACCTATAATCAAGCTCACACTATAAGCCATCTTGGTATTCTTGAACTGAGGAAGAACCACTGCCCAGAGCACACTACCTACTGCCTGAACGGCAAAGAGGATGCCTACCCAGTTGCCTGCCGCCTGGAACTCTGCCGACTTAGGATCGGTGGTATTCCATACGGTCTCGGCGATGGCACCTGTAGAATAGTTCCAGAGATAAAGGAAAGCAGCCCAACAGAAGAACTGAACCAGTCCCACCTTCCAGAAAGTAGAAGGTGCATTCTTCAAGAGGGTAATCCAGTCTGCCTTGCCCTCTTCTTCCTTTTCCACCTCGCCAGCTACACCATTATAGGCAGCATACTGCTGAGGATTCCACTCCTTCACCTTCATCGTGGTATAGATGACACAGAGGATGAGGATGGCAGCGCCCACGTAGAACGACCATATTACAGAATCAGGCACCACGCCCTCTTCGGCAACATTCTTGATACCCAGGAAGGTAAAGAGGAATGGAAAGATATATCCGGCTACAGAACCGGCATTGCAGAGGAAACTCTGGATAGAGTAAGCCTTTGCCTTCTGCTTCTCGTTTACCATATCGCCTACCAGCATCTTGAAAGGCTGCATCGCCATATTGATGCTCGTATCGAGGAACATCAGGGCAATCAAGCCGAAGAGCATCGCACCACTTACCGTCAGACCGAGAGAACCGGAATTCGGCAGCAGGCACATCACGAGTACGGCTACCGTGGCTCCCACAAAGAGATAAGGGATGCGGCGACCAAAACGGCACCAGGTCTTGTCACTCAATGTGCCGACAATAGGCTGTACAAGGATTCCCATCAATGGAGGGAGAATCCAGAAATAACTCAAGTTGTGTGGATCAGCACCCAACGTTGCAAAGATTCGGGAGATGTTGGCGCTCTGAAGAGCGTAGGCAATCTGTACTCCGAAAAATCCGAAGCTCAGGTTCCAGAGCTTCCAGAAACTTAAATCAGGTTTTTGTGTCATATTGTTATACTTTGAATTTTGAACATTGAATTTTGAACTTTATGATTACTCTTACTTTGATTTTGAACATTGAAATTCACAAAGGACATTAGGTTATTAGAGCTATTTATAAAGTTCAATGTTCAAAGCTCAAAGTTCAAAGTTATCTGGTAGTTCCTCTTACCACCAGACGAGTTCTTACCACTCGCTTCTCAACGTCATGCGTAGGGGTGGATCCTTCCACCAGTCCGATGAGAATGTTTGCAGCCTCTTCGCCTACTGCCACTCCACGCTGTTCTACCGTGGTGAGCATCGGATCGCAAGCCTTGGCTCTGTCGCCATTGGTAAAGCCGCAGATACTGATGTCATTCGGCACATCGAAGCCCATTCGCTTGGCAGTATAGAGAATGCCTATCGCCGTATCATCATTGATGGCGAAGAAAGCATCCGGATGATTTTCTTCCCTCAATATCTCTGGTGTAAGCACCTCTGCCTGGGCACGGTTGTCACAGATTCTCACCCAGTCGGGGTTCTCCGTCAATCCGTGCTTCACCAGTGCATCATGATAACCGTTATAACGGTTCTTGGAGATTTCCATATTCATCGGCGAACCGTAGAAGGCTATCTTCTTGCAGCCCGTATCCACCAGATGGGTAACGGCGGTAAAGGCGCCCATATAGTCATCTACTACCACTCGGGAGCAGTTCACGCCCGTACAGATTCTATCGTAGAAGACGAGAGGCACGCCATTGTTCATCAACTTCTCGAAATGGGCGTACTGCTTGGTATCCTTCGCCTGTGATACGATGATACCGCATACCTTATTCTTATAGAAGTCCTCGCAGATGGCCACTTCCTTGTCGTATCTTTCGTTACTCTGTGCCACCATCACACGATATCCGCGGGCTCTCGCCTCCTCCTCTATGCCCGAAAGGACGGACATAAAATAATAATGTACGAACTCCGGTACAATGACTCCGATGACCTTCATCGGCTGTACCTTGCTATGGCGCAAAGCCTCACCAAGCATGTTCGGAAAGAAATTATGTTCACGCGCAAAAGTCTGGATACGCTCCTTCTGGGCAGCACTGATTCTAGGACTGTCCTTCAACGCCCGGCTCACTGTAGCAACACTGACTCCCAGTTCGCGAGCTATATCTTTCATTGTTATGTTGTTATTTTCATTCATGTTATCTTAAATCACGCTGCAAAATTAGGCAAATATCCGTTATTTTGTACCTTTTTTGTTGACCTAAATCAAGCAAAAGGTATGCAAACGTTTGCGCATAAGAAATAACGGAATTAACTTAAAAATAGTACATTGTATCGAAAAAGACTTTAATTTTGCACCCAGAAAGAATAAACAATTAGACAACTCGACCTCTTATATAAACAGGCCAGAGACTAAAAGCAGAATATTCATTTTAAGAATAACAATAGTATAAACATAAACTTAAAAATCAAGCAAAATGATGAAGCAGGTAAAATTTAAATTGCCTCTCAGAGCATTGACCCTCGCAGGTGGTCTGCTTCTGACGGTGAGTTCCTTTGCGCAGACTAATGCGATTAAGGGACATGTGAAGGATGCTTCCGGTGAGCCTGTCATGGGTGCTACCATTACAGTTAACGGTAAGGCAGTAGGCATTACCGATATGGATGGTAACTTCTCTGTTGACGCAGCTCCAGGTACCAATCTTACTTTCACCTATCTGGGAATGACTCCGCAGACAGTGAAAGCAGCAAATAACATGAGCATTACCTTGGCAGATGACTCTAAGGCTTTGAACGAAGTCGTAGTCATCGGTTATGGTGTGGCTAAGAAGAACGACTTGACCGGTTCTGTTACTGCTATCAAACCTGATGACATGAACCATGGTCTCCAGACTAATGCACAAGACATGATTTCCGGCAAAATTGCCGGTGTTAATGTCATCTCTAACGATGGTGCTCCAGGTTCAGGTGCACAGATTCGTATCCGTGGTGGTTCGTCATTGAACGCTTCCAATGACCCATTAATCGTTATTGATGGACTTGCTATGGACAATTATGGAGTTAAGGGTCTCTCTAACCCACTCTCTATGGTAAATCCTAACGATATCGAAAGTTTCACTGTATTGAAGGATGCTTCAGCAACAGCCATCTATGGTTCCCGAGCTTCTAATGGTGTCATCATCATTACTACAAAGAAAGGTCGTTCAGGCCAGGCTCCTAAGGTTAGCTATAGCGGAAACATGTCAATTTCTACCAAGAAAAAGACCTTCGACGTAATGAGCGGTCCAGAGTATAGAGAGTTTATCAAGAATCTTTATGGTGAAAAGAGTGCAGCTTATAAGGCACTCGGCTATTACACCTATGATAAAGAAACTATTTCTCCTATCATTAAGGACGATAAAATTACTGGTTACAAGAGCGAATTCAACCAAGTAGGCGAACAGCAATTTGCTGATACCAACTGGCAGGACGAGATTTATCGTACAGCCATTTCTCACGACCACAACATTACTATCCAGGGTGGTTTAAAGAATATGCCTTACCGCGCTTCTCTCGGCTATACAAACAATGAAGGTATCATTAAGACTTCAAAGTTTGAACGTTACACAGCCAGCATGAGTTTGAACCCTTCATTCTTGCAGGACCACTTGAAGTTCAACATTAATGGTAAGGGTATGATTGCCAAGAGCCGTTATGCAGATGGTGGTGCCATCGGTGCAGCCCGCTATATGGACCCTACCAAGCCAGTTAGTGTAAACAATGGTGTCTATGAGAAGTACTTCGGAGGTTATACACAGTGGTATTCCAGCAGTTCTACATACATGGATCCAAACTGGGGCATCTCTTACAACCGCAACGCTACACAAAACCCAGTGGCAATGCTCGAAATGAAGAACGATCGTGCAACATCAAAGACATTCGTTGGTAACATCGAGGCAGACTATAAGATTCATGGTTTCGAAGACTTGCACATTCACATGAATGCTGGTGCAGACTATTCTACTGGTAAGCAGAATACAGATATCAGTCCTTATTCATACTCAAACAGCTATTTCGGTTACAATGGCTGGAGCAAGATGGATACATACAACCTCTCATTCAATGCTTATGCACAGTACTTGAAGGACATCAACAAGGCAAACCACATTGATGTGATGGCAGGTTATGAATACCAGAAGTTCCACAAAAAGACCGATTGGGATGGCTATGGAATGTATCCTGCAACTTGCGGAATGACCCAAGACATTACCAACCCGGATAAGACAACAACAACCATTCCATTGGCGGGCACTAAGTATAATGCGCCAACATCAGGTACGCTCTATAAGACAGAGAACTATCTCGTATCATTCTTTGGTCGTTTAAACTACTCTCTCTTAGACCGTTACCTCTTCACATTCACGCTTCGTGATGATGGTTCTTCACGTTTTGCCAAGGGCAATCGTTGGGGTTTGTTCCCATCTGCTGCTTTGGCATGGAAGATGAAGGAAGAATCTTTCCTGAAAGATGTCAAGTGGGTTGAAGACGTGAAACTTCGTCTCGGCTGGGGTAAGACTGGTCAGCAGGAAGGTATCGGTGACTATACATATATGCCTACATTTACACCGAACCAAGACCACGCATACTATGGTGCTATCAAGGATGCTAATGGCAATGGTGTAACTTATCGTCCAGATGCATTCAATACCGACTTGACTTGGGAGAAGACCACTACTTGGAACGCAGGTCTTGATTTCTCATTCTTCCGTGACCGTTGGATTCTGAACTTGGACTGGTACTACCGCAAGACAACAGATTTGATTAACTCTGTATATGTATCAGCAGGTTCTAACTTCCGCAACAAAGTTACAAGCAACATCGGTTCTTTGCATAATACAGGTTTTGAGTTGGCGACAATCGTTCGTCCTATCCAGACAAAAGACTTGAGATGGGAAATCAACTACAACCTGACTTACAACAAGAACAAGATTGATGAGTTGGTAGGCGGTAATTCAGAAGGTTATCTGGTAGAAACAGGTGGTGTCTCAGCCGGTACTGGAAGTACTATCCAGGCACATGCCGTTGGTCACTCTGCAAGCGCATTCTATGTATATCAGCAGGCTTACGACAAGAACGGAAATCCTCTCCAGAATACATACGTAGACCGCAATGGTAATGGCTACATAGATAGTGGCGACCGCTACTTCTACTATAAACCTGCACCAGACGTAACAATGGGCTTCGGTTCAAAGTTGATGTACAAGAACTGGGACTTCAGTTTCTCTATGCGTGCAAGTCTTGGCAACTATGTATACAATGATAACTTCGCAGGTTCTTGCAACGTAGGCACAGGTTCTGTTTACGCATTGGGTTACTTAGGTAACCGTCCAAAAGATGCAGTAAAACTTGGATTCACCAACCCACTCACACAGCAGTTCTTCACGGACTACTTCGTAGAGAATGCTTCATTCCTGAAGATGGACAACATCACATTGGGTTACTCATTTGATGGTCTCTTCGGCGGAAGCAAATACAAGGGAATCAGTGGCCGTATCTATGCTACCGTTCAAAACGTATTCACTATTACAAACTATAGTGGCATCGATCCTGAGGTAGCAAGCGGTATCGACAACTCAATTTACCCACGTCCATTCACAACTGTTATTGGACTCAACTTGAACTTCTAATTACTTAAGTATTACAATTATGAGACTAATGAAAATTAAAAATATATTGCCTGTTGCAGCTATGGCTGTAGCATCATTAGGATTCTCGTCATGTGTAGGTGATTTGGATGCAGACAACATCAACCCACAGCAGGTTCCAACCGCCAACTATGACGCTCTCCTAAACAAGGTATATGCTAACATGGTACTGACAGGTCAGAAAGGACCTGATGGAAGTGGCGATATTGACGATATCGATGAAGGTACTTCTAGTTTGATTCGTCAGTTGTGGAATGCCAACGAACTTCCTACTGATGAAGCAGAGTGTATTTGGGGTGATGCAGGTATTCCTGAATTCAACCACGCTTCATGGGGTGATTCACACCCAATGATGAAGGCGCTTTACTATCGTCTTTACATGGGTATCACATATGCAAACAACTATTTGGAGTCAACAGCCAACTCTACAGATCCTGAAATCAGTACCAAGCGTGCAGAAGCCCGCTTCTTGAGAGCTCTTCACTACTCTTATCTGATGGATCTCTTTGGTAATGTTCCATTGGTACTTAACGTATCTAAAGAATCAGCGCCTCAGGTAAGCCGCAAATATCTCTTCGACTTTATAAATGGTGAACTTCGTGAAGTTTGTGGCGAAACAGCTGGTGCCCAAGAGGTTTTAAGCGATGCAAAGGTAGTAAATGGCAAACAAGATGGTTATGGCCGTGCAAACAAGGCAGCAGCATGGTTGCTCTTGGCCCGCGACTATATCAATGCTAAGGTATATTCTGGTACAGAACATAACGACTCTGCCAAGTATTTCGCACAGAAAGTTATTGACACTCCATATAACTTGTGCAAGACACCTACTGGCAGTTACTCAGGTTTCCAGAAACTCTTTATGGCAGATAATGATGTGAATGGTGCAGAAAACGAGATTATTCTTCCTGCAATCCACGATGGTTGGGATACTCAGACATGGGGTGGTTGCTTGTTCCTGATTGCTTCTACTACTGATGCCGACATCATAAAGAATTATCCTACGGGAACTTCAGAACAGTGGGGTGGTAATCACGCCCGCAAGCAGTTTGTACAAAAGTTCTTCCCTAGCAGTCAACCTATGGAAGGCACCCCTACAGAGGTTGCAGCTCAAGCTGGCGACAATCGTGCTTTGTTCTATACCAAGGGCTTCAAGATGAGTATTACAAAGGAAACAGACTTCAAGTCAGGTTATGCTTATGTCAAGTTCCTCAATACTTATGCAGGTTCGGGTTCTCCAAAGCATAATCAGTTTGTTGATACCGATTTCCCTATGATGCGTTATGCAGAGGCACTTTTGACTTATGCAGAAGCTGATGCCCGCATGAACAATGGTTCTTGCACAAACGATGGTCTTGCTAAAATCAAGGAGATTCGCGAAAGAGCAGGTATAGATGTTTCTAACTTGACCTCATTCACTCTTGATGACATCTGCGATGAGTGGTCTCGTGAGTTTGCTTACGAAGGACGCCGCCGTATGGACTTGATTCGTTTCGACAAGTTCGGTGGCCAGAGCAAGTACAAGTGGGAATGGATGGGTGGAACTCAGGATGGAACTCCATTCGACAAGCATTTCAACATCTATGCAATTCCTATCAGTGATATCAATAGTAACACAACAGGTTTGAAACAGAACCCTGATTATTAATTATCAATCATTTAATAAGGTTACAATATGAAAAAGATTAATATAATGGCTGCAGCGTTGGTGGGTCTCTTGGCTTTCGCTTCTTGCGATGCCGATAGAGATGACAACCCAATCATGTCAGTTCCAGAGTCATTCAATCTCCTCAAGCCTGAGATGGGTGACAATATCATCGACCTGAAGAGCAGCGAATACGTTCAGTTCAAGGCAGAAAAGGCTGCTGACTACGGTTTCCCAACAGAAACTTCCTATTGGATACAGATTGCAGGAGAAGATAATGCTGACTTTAAAAACAAAAAGCGCATCTTCTCTACTTCAACCAAAGGAAACTCTATCACTTATAATGCACCAGCCAACGAGTTTGACCTCTGCGTTATGAAAGTGAAGGGATGGGAAGAAGAATCTCAAGTAGTAACAGACCAGCCTATCACTTTGAATGTACGTATGGTTAGTTGTCCAAAGAACTTGAACGACTCTGCAAACTACGTTTATACAAACGTACAGCAGGTAAAAATTTACCCATACTTCATCAACCTAAAATCCGCAACTATCATCCAATACACGATTAAGGGTAGATTTATGAGTCGTTAGTAGCAGCTTTCAGTAAAAAGCAACAGCACAACATCAATATGTAGCCACCATCCCCTTACCCCACAATGCGACTTGAGGCAATACGCAGATTAAAACCATAAGGAACGGACTTTATCCGAATCCAGTTTTGAAGGGTTTTGCATAAGCTCGGTTCTCTGTGTAGATATTCAGCACGTATTGCCTTGCAGTCAAGATCCACTTGGCAGGTACGGAGATGAATCTGAAGACAAAAGCCTTTATGCGACTCGTTTCCTTGAGCCCGAAAGCCTTGGTGTCAAGCTTGCTAATGATGGTCTTATAGAAATTGTGTATCAATGCCGTAAGCAGAAGGAATACGGTGTTCTCTGACATGAACGACTTGGGGAGCCTGTTCCAGCCGAATCCGTTGTTCATATCATCGAATATACGCTCTTTGCCCCCACGCAGATTGTAGAATTCAACAATGTCCCTTGTCGATGACTTGTAATCGTTGGTCAGAATACAACGGTAAGTGTA